>DATHTI010000425.1:0-8017 GCA_035463335.1 Pyrinomonadaceae bacterium
CTATCGGAGCAATCGCCGCGATCATGACCGCGCTCAACGGCACGATCTTCGTTCCTTCGCGACTCGCAATCATGTTTGTCGAAGACGGCCTGGCGCCGCGCTGGCTCGGATTCATCAACAAAGCGACGGCAACTCCGATCCGCGCCCTCACGCTCACGCTCATCTGTTGCGCGATTTTGCTCGTCAGCGGGCAGCTTGCACTCGCGTTGAACGTTGCAGTTTTTGCCCTCGTCGTGCTTTATTTCATTCATAGCTTAATATTTTTGCTCCTCCCTCGTTTGAACCCGTCGCTTGCGAGTGAGATCAAGATCAGCTTGTCGCATCGTTTGCAGCAGGCGGCCGCGATCGTCTCGCTGTTGTCGATGGGACTGATGATCCTGATCCAGTTGCGACAGGATGCGGTGGTGTTGAGCACGCAATCGCTCTCGCAGCGGATCAGCGGACAATCGTTGACGAGTATTGAATTGATCGTCGTTTGGGGAGTTGTCGGAGCGGGTTTGTATCAGCTCGCTCGCATGCAGCGCGGTGGCGGCGCTGCGAAGATTGGCGTACATGCAGATTGAAGAAAAACGATTGCTGATCACGGGAGCGAGTCGCGGGCTCGGGCGCACGCTTGTGGCCGCGTTTGTCGATGCTGGCGCGCGCGAAGTGATTGCGGGTGCGCGCAAACGTAAAGATCGAGAGGCGTTGCAGTCAGAGCGTGTGACGCCGGTGCGGTTGGATGTGACGAGCGAGCGGGACGTTGAAGCGCTCGGGCAGTTCGGCACGATCGACATTCTGATCAACAACGCCGGTGTCGCGGGTTTCGGCAATCCGCTGACGATGGACTTCGGGGCCGCGCAGGAAGAGATGGCGGTGAACTATTTCGGCGTGTTGCGTGTGACGCGTGCCATCGTACCCGGAATGATCGCGCAGCGCGACGGCATGATCGTTAACGTCGCGACTGCTTTTGCGAAAGTGAATCTGCCGCTGGTTGGAACGTATTGCGCGACGAAAGCGGCGTTGTTGTCGTTGGGCCAGGCGATGCGAGCTTATCTATCCGACCACAATGTTCGTGTGATTACCGTGATGCCGACGACGATCGATACGGACATGAGTAAAGGCGCTGACGTGCCGAAGATGACGAAGGAATACGTGGCCTCGGAAATACTGGCGGCGATACGTGAAGAGCGCCACGATCCGCCGATTGGAGATGAAGCGAAGGGGATGCTCGAAAGTCTCTCCAAGGACGCCCGCGCGTTAGAGAAAGTTTTACAGGATTACAGGATGTAACAGGATACAGGATCGTTCGAAAAGCACGAGATACTTGAAAAGAACAAGTCAGGAAGAGGGGCTTGCCCCCGCTGTTGGAAGAGCGGGCGCAAGCGGCCCTTCCTGACCTGTTCCTTCCACGTGGCGGCTTGTTTTTAAGAAATGATTGTTGATCGGCACCGCACAGAATTCCCAACGCTGGCCTCGGGCATACATCTGCTCAGTCACAGCCTCGGCCCGGTGCCTCGCGCTGCACGCGAATCGATGCTCAGTTACATCGACGCCTGGGAACATCACACCAGCGAAGACGCATGGGCCACGAGCTGGTGGACGCTCTCGCGCCGCGTCGGCGATCGCATCGCGAGGATTCTCGGGGCCGACGCGGGCTCAGTTCAGATCCAGCCAAACGCCTCGATCGCAATGGCGACCGTCGCCTCCTGTTTCGACTTTAACAAAGGCCGCAACAAGGTCGTCACGACTGCACTCGACTTCCCTTCGATGGAATACTTCTGGGACGCGCAGCGACAGATCGGCGCGCGGGTCGAGGTCGTTCCCTCGAGCGATAACATCTCAGTCCCGCTCGAGCGCATCCTCGACGCGATCGACAACGAAACGGCCCTCGTCGCGCTGGCGCACACGTCCTATTGCAGCTCATATCGCATCGACGCGCGCGCGATCGTCGAGCACGCACACGCGAAAGGCGCGCTCGTGCTGCTCGACGTTTACCAGTCAGCCGGCGTCCTGCAACTCCATGCAGCGGAGTGGAATGTTGACTTCCTGATCGGCGGCACGATCAAGTGGCTGTGCGGTGGTCCATCGTGCGGCTACCTGTACGTTCGCCCTGATCTGCAAAGAGATCTGCGACCGCGACTCACAGGCTGGGTCGCACACGATTCACCATTCGACTTTGCCCACGCGCCGATGCGTTACGCGCGCTCGGTGCGACGTTTCGCGCAGGGCACGCCCAGCATTCCCGCGCTCTACTCAGCGATTCCCGGCCTCGAAATCATCGAAGCGGTCGGCATTTCTGAGATTTCCGGCGAATCGCAACGACGCACCCAGCTAATGATCGATTTTGCGTCCGAGCGTGGTTGGACCATCAACACGCCGCGCGAGCAGAGCCAGCGCGGCGGATCCGTTATGATCGGCTGCAAAGATGCGCCGGCGATGGTTGAGCGTCTGGCTGAGAGAAGAGTTTTCGTCGATTCGCGGCCCAGCGCGGGCCTGCGCATGTCGCCGCATTTCTTCAACACCGGTGAAGAAGTCGAGGAAGCGCTTAACACACTCGCCGAACTGATGACTGATGAGTAACGACGCTGCTGCTGTTAATACACTCGCGCCCGACTTTACGCTGAGGGATGGAAATGGCGCGGAGTGGCGCTTGTCCGATCATCGCGGCAAAGTCGTCGTGCTGCTTTTTTATCCGGGCGACGAAACGCCCGTTTGCACGAGACAGATGTGTTCGTTGCGCGATCGTTGGGACGACTATCTCGCGACTGGCGCTGAAGTGGTCGGCATTTCGTCTGACTCAATCGAGTCGCACAAAAACTTTGCGGCGCATCACGAGCTGCCTTTGCGACTATTGTCTGATTCAGATGGCGCAGTTTCAAAACTCTACGGCGCCCGGTCGTTACTTCCCGGACGCGTGGCACGCGCAGTTTTCGTGATCGATGCAAATGGAATCGTGCGTCACCGCGACGTGCGCCCGATCGGCTTATTCAAGCCGAAGGACGATGATAATATTGCCGCGATTCACGCAGCCCAGAAGCAATAGCACAAGGAGGAATTATGCCCGATACAATCAAATGCACACACTGCGGCGAGAAGCGCCCGCCCCTGCCCTTCGCGCCTTTCCCAAACGAGCTCGGCCAGCGCATAGCGGCAGAAATTTGCCAGCCCTGTTGGAGCGGCTGGCTGCAAAAGCAGACACAGATCATCAATCACTACGGCCTGGATCTCACCAATCCCGACGCGCAAACATTCCTGTTTGACAACATCAAAGGCTACCTCTTTGGCGACGTTCCCAAAGTCGCCGAGATCGACACCACCAAAGAAGGAACAGTGAAGTGGTAAATATCTTCTAAATCTTGCCAATTCTGTAATCCTGTCTCACTTCGGCTCGCCGTTTGCACATCTCTCCCACCAACGTATGTTTTCCGAACTCGACTTGTGTTCACTGTAAGGAGGGATTTCGCAAAGATGAGACGCAGATTCACAGGATTCATAGCTTTAGCCGCGCTGGCAGTACTGCTGCCCGGTTGCGATAACACCGCGAACCAGAACGCGACTGCCAACCGGAACGCGAATGCAAACGCCAACGCAGTCGCGACGGCCACAGCAACGCCCGTTGCGAACACAAACAGCAACAGAGCTCCGACGCGCGCGGAGTATGAGGCAAACAAGGAGCGCTATGACCGCGAAGCCAAAGAGTCGGGCCGCCGCGTCGGCACTGGCGCAAACGACACGTGGCTTTGGGTAAAGACGCGCTTCGATCTCGCCACGGCGGACGATCTTCGCGATTCGACAATCAATGTTGACGTCGATAACGATGTCGTGACGCTGACCGGCACGGTGGCGAGCGCAGCCCAGAAGACGCGCGCCGAGCAAGTCGCGAAAGCTGTTGAAGGCGTTAAGAGCGTCAGGAACCAGTTAAGGGTGCAGTCCGGCAACGCTAACGCGAACAGCAACGCCAGTCCCGCCAGAGGCGGCACAAACAGGAATGGTGATTAGACGTATTTCAAACACGGATTTACACGGACCACTATCCGTGTAAATCCGTGCTTTGGATCCGTTAAATCCCTGTGCTAATCTTCACGCTCTTTCCTCTGTTTTCGCACAATCAAACGATGGGGATTTGGTCACCTATGCCAAAAGTCCGTTTGCGCCTTATTGTCGTTTCCCTGCTGTTTCTTCTTCTCGTTAACCCGCTCAACGCGCAACGCAGCGCTATCGATACCTATGCGATCACAAATGCTCGCATCGTCACTGTCTCCGGACCAGTGATCGAGCGAGGCACAGTTGTGATTCGCAACGGATTGATTGCGGCTGCGGGCGCAAACGTCACCGCGCCCTCCGACGCTCGCGTGATCGACGGTGCCGGGTTAACCGTCTACCCGGGTTTGATCGACTCATACACGAATCTCGCGTTGCCGGAAGCTGCTGCTTCACCGTCTCCGGGCGGTGGTGGTGGCGGCGCCTTCTTTCTCTTGCAACAACAGCAACAACGGCCGCCGAGTGGTCCAAACTCGACTCAGCCTGCCGGGCTACAACCGGAAGTGATGGTTGAAGACGTAATCCGTCCGGGTGGAAACGAGATCGAGTCGTGGCGAAGCGCGGGAGTCACAAGTGTGCTGACATCACCACGCTCGGGTATCTGGATGGGCCAGTCGGCGTTGATCAATCTTTCCGGCGATACGCCGCAACAGATGATCGTGCGTTCACCGGTGGCTATGCACGTCGGTTTCACGCCGTTGCGGACGGGAACGTACCCCGGATCTTTGATGGGTGTGTTTTCGACGTTGCGACAGATGATGCTAGATGCGCAACGGTATCGCGACTCGATGCTGATTTACGAGCGCAACCCGCGCGGCACGCGCCGTCCGGATATGGATCGATCGCTCGCGGCGCTGATTCCGGTGGTTGATGGGCGCATGCCGGTGGTGATGATGGCCAACACCGAGCGCGAGATTAACCGGGCGCTGGATCTTGCGAGTGAGTTTAAGTTGAAGCTGATCGTCGCGGGTGGCCAGGAAGCGGATCGGGTCGCGGATCGATTGGCGAAACAGAACGTGCCCGTGTTGTTGTCGCTCAATTTGCCGCGACGCACGACAGCCGCGATGCCGGAAGCCGATCCGGAGCCGTTACGTGTTTTGCGCGGACGCGTCGAAGCACAACAAACAGCGGGCAAACTCGCGAAGGCGGGTGTGCGGTTCGGGTTTCAGTCAGGCTCGATGACGAACATTTCCGAGCTGCTGGGTAATGCAAACAAGACGATCGAGAACGGATTACAGCCGCTCGATGCCGTGCGCGCGTTTACGATCTGGCCCGCCGAGATTCTTGGTGTTAAGGACCAGCTCGGATCGATCGAGGTTGGGAAGATCGCGAACCTGACGGTGACACGTGGCGATTTGTTTGATCGAAACAGTCGTATCGCACACGTGTTTATTGACGGCCGTCCGGTGGATCTGAGGCCGGCTGCTGGTCCTGGTGGTCCGGGTCAGGGCCGGAACAATTTAGCGGGAACCTGGACCGTCGTCGTCAACCTGGGCCAGGGTGACCGCACGATCACGTTGACGTTGCAGCAAGAGGGAGAGCGCATTACCGGATCGATAACGGGACCGCTTGGAGCCGGAGAGATCTCGAATGGATCGGCGTCGAGCACCGGTGAGGTGCGGTTTACGGTTTCTGTGAATGTTGAAGGGCAAACGAAGGAGGCCACGTTTACCGGCACACTCGCGAACAACCAGATTCGTGGGAACGTCGCGATCGTCGGTTCAGCGCCCGGAACATTCACTGCAACTCGACCAAATTGAGCCACAAAAAGGCACAAAAGGCACAAAAGAAGAGGCACAAAAAATGAAACGACTATTAGTTCTTTTAGCCTTCGTTACTACAGTTGGTGTGAGTGCAGCAAACGGACAGACAGAGACGCTGATCCGCAACGCCACTGTGCTCACCGTCACGCGCGGCACGCTTCCGAACACCGACGTGCTTCTGCGTAACGGCAAGATCGCGGCGGTCGGCAGGAATCTCACTGCGTCAGCGAACGCGCGCGTCATCGATGCCACGGGCAAATTCGTGATGCCCGGCATCATCGACTGCCACTCACACTCGATGCTCGACACGATCAACGAAGGCACGCTCGCCGTCAGCTCGATGGTGCGAACGCAGGATGTGCTGAATACGACTGACGTCGATCTTTATCGCGAGCTCGCCGGCGGGGTCACGACGCTCAACCTGCTGCACGGCTCGGCAAACCCGATCGGCGGTTTGAACACGGTCGTGAAAATTAAGTACGGCCGCCCAACGAGCGAGTTTTTGTTCCCGGGTGCGATGCCGGGAATCAAGTTTGCGCTCGGCGAGAACGTGAAGCGATCGAGCCAGCCAAACCTGCCGGGCGTCACGCGCCGCTATCCAAACACGCGCATGGGCGTTGAGGAAACGATTCGCGATGCCTTCACGCGCGCACGTGATTACAAGCGAGCGTGGGACGAGTATCGTGAGTCAGTGAAGAAAGACAAGAACCTGATTCCGCCGCGCCGCGATCTACAACTCGAGCCACTCGTCGAGATTCTCGAAGGTAAACGCTACGTTCACGCGCACTGCTACATCGCGAGTGAGATCCTGATGCTGATCAGTCTCGCGGACGAGTTTGGTTTCAAGATCAAGACATTCCAACACGTGCTCGAGGGTTACAAGGTCGCAAAGGAGATCGCCGCACATGGCGCGGGCGCTTCAATTTTTGCCGACTCCTGGGGCTACAAGATTGAGGCTTACGATGCGATTCCTTACAACGCCGCGATAATGACGCGCGCCGGTGTTGTCGTGTCAATGAACTCTGACTCTGACGAGCGCGCGCGACGAATGAATATCGAAGCGGCAAAAGCGATGCATTGGGGCGACCTGACTGAAGAGCAGGCGCTGAAACTCATCACACTCAATCCAGCGATTCAGCTCGGTATTCACGATCGCGTGGGCTCGATCGAAGTCGGCAAAGATGCAGACGTCGCGATCTGGAACGGGCATCCGTTTAGTGTCTATTCGCGTGTTGATACGACGTTCATCGACGGCGATGTCTATTTCGATCGCGAAAAAGACATCGCGCAACGTGCGGTGCTCGCGAAAGAGCGCGCGACGCTCGAGCAGGCTGAGCCAAACAAGCCGCCGGCACGCGGTCAGTCACCACAGACGCCGCGCCGCCGCCCGAGCTCGCGTGAGGATGATGACGTGGAGGTGGAGAAGCCTTAATGAAGATCTTACTTACACTCGTTATTTGCGCTGGTTCAGTATTCGCGCAGCAGATCGGCAATCCAACAGCTCAGCAAGGCGTGCTTCCGCCACGCGGAACATTTGCGATCCGCAACGCGCGGATCGTCACCGTTAGCGGACCGGATATTGAAAACGGGACGATCGTGATCCGCGACGGCAAGATCGAAGCAGTGGGCGCGAATGTCTCCGTCCCCGCGGGCGCGGAGACGATCTACGGCAGTGGCCTGTCAGTCTATCCCGGCATGATCGACGCCGGCACAAACATGGGCCTCGTCGAAGTCCCGCAAGGCGCGAACGGGACTGTTGATTTGTCTGAGGTTGGCGACTTGAACCCAAACGCGAAAGCCATCATTGCCGTTAACCCGCACAGCGCGCACATCGGCGTCACGCGTGTCGAAGGCATTACGAACACACTCACCGCCCCGACCGGCGGCCTGATCTCGGGCCAGGCGGCGTTGATTAACCTGCTCGGCACGGCGCCGAAAGAGATGGCCGTCGTTCCCCACGCCGCGCTCGTGATCAACTACCCACGCATCGGCTTTGGCGGCGGTGGTTTCGGCGGCTTCCAGCAACCGGCGAATCTCGCGGACACGCTGACTGCGAATGAGCGACAAGTCGAGCAGATTCGAAAGATGTTGCGCGACGCCGAGGCTTACGGACGTGCGCAGGATGCGTATGCGAAAGACAAGTCGTTGCCGCGCCCGGACCGGAACGTCGTGCTCGAGCCGCTCGTGCCGTACGTTCGCGGCGAGCAGCCGGTGATTTTCCGCGCCGATCG
>DATHTI010000426.1:0-3501 GCA_035463335.1 Pyrinomonadaceae bacterium
GCTGGTCTATACGGTCCTTGATGAACGCGATCGTTTCCGGGGTGAACGTTTCGGCGAGCGTGGCCTGGCTGCGCGCGAGATCGTCCATACGACCGGAGACAAACTCGTGTACTTTCGTCTCGAAGCCGTCCGTTGCGATCAGTTTCTGAACCTGGTCTTCCGCGAAATCGAGGACCTTGTCCATTGAGCTGTCACTGATCATGTCGCCGAGGCGACGCTCGAGCAGCTCGTCGATTTGTGTGTCGACGAAGTTTCCGATCGCGTTCGCAGTCTCTTCGCTCTTCAGCATCTGGGCGATGTACTCGGCGAGGCGATATTGAAGCGCTGAGATCGTGTCGAGAATCGGCGCCCGCGCCTGCGACGGGAGCGCGTCAATGAACGAAGGATGGACCCGATCGAGCAGCTCGTTTGTGTACGCGCCGACGAACTCTTCGACCTTCCGTTGAAAGAAATCAGTTTCGAAGAGCGCGTCGAAAACGGTTTGTTGCGAAACGAGCTCGTTGCCGACGGCGTTGCCGATCGACTGGGCCAACTTCTCGCGATGGCGCGGAATCATTCCCTGCGGCCAGATCGTGATGCCGAAAAGTTTTACTGCCTGGTACGGGTGAAAGAGCATCCAGATGGCGAGCCACGCAGCGCCGTAGCCGTGAATCGTGGCAACCACAATGATGCCGATGGCGATTGCAAGTTTCATAGACAGACGTAGACAGGATTTACAAGATTCTACAGGATTAACAAGATAGTTGTTCTCTAAACATCTTGTTTATCCTGAAAAATCGTGTAAATCCTGTCTAAATTTACTCTGTGGGATAGCCGGCATTGATCCACGCGCCAGTTCCGCCGGCCACATTGAGAAGATTTGAGAAGCCCTGTTTCTGCAACAAACTGGCCGCCGCGCTCGATCGATAACCGCCGGCGCAGATGACTGCGGTGAGTTTGTCTTTCTCGAGGTTTAATGGACCAAGACTCTGGTCGAGGCTTGCGAGCGGCGCATTCTGGGCGCGCGGCACGTGCCCGCTGACGTATTCCGCCGGACGTCTTACGTCAACGATCTGCATGTCGTGGCTCGCGAGGCGATCGTTCAGCTCAGCGACACTGACCTGCGGGAGCGTATCAACGGGCAAACCCGCGTCGCGCCAGCTCGTGATGCCGCCCTCGAGATAACCTTTCACGTTTTCAATTCCGACACGCGCGAGTCGTACGACCGACTCGTCAACCTGCGCGCCAGTATCGGCAATGACGACGATCGACGCATTCAGTGGAATCAGGCTGCCGGCCCACATCGCGAACTGTCCGCCGAGTCCGATGTTCATCGAGCCGGGAACGTGTGCGGCGCCGAAGTCAGCGGCCGAGCGCACGTCGAGCAGCACGTGACCATCAGCGCGCAGTTGCTGCACTTGCTGAGGGGTTAACGGCTGCGGTGGTTGCAGCTCGGAAAGTTCACGCGCGCCCGAGCGATTGATCTCGGCGTCTTTCGGAAAGTAGCTGGGCGCTTCGGGAAGGTCCGCAGTCATCATCGTCACAAACTCTTCTTTACTCATCGGCTTCAACGCGTAATTGAATTTGCGTTGCTCGCCGATCGTTGACGATGTTTCCTTCGACATGTTGCGGCCACACATCGAGCCGGCGCCGTGAGCTGGATAGACCTCCGTATCGTCAGGCAGCTTGAGCAGTTTGCCGTGAAGGCTGTCGTACATCATTTCAGCCATCATCTGCGGTGTATAGCCCTTACCGCCCGCAAGATCCGGGCGACCCACGTCGCCGATGAAGAGCGTGTCGCCGGTCAAGAGTTTTGGTGGCTCGCCTGGGGCGGTGATGAGAACGCAGATTCCTTCGGGCGTGTGGCCGGGCGTTTCTATGAAGCGCAGCGTAACGCTGCCCAGCGTGATCTCTTCGCCGTCTTTTACGGCGCGATGCTGGAACGCGGCGCCTGCTTTCTCACCGAAGATGATCTCTGCGCCGGTGCGCGCGGCGATCTCCTGGTGACCGCTGACAAAGTCGGCATGCAGATGCGTCTCGATCACATATTTAATTTTTAGATCGTTCGCGTCCGCTTCCGCGATGTACTCATCAACATCACGCTGCGGATCGACAACCGCAGCTTCACCCTCCGAACCAATCAGGTACGAAGCATGCGCGAGACATCCAAGATAGAACTGTTTGAAGTACATATTTTTACGCGTCCAATCTATAAAACTCCCGTGCGGGTTTCAATGGACGCAGCATCCAATATGGCCGCCGCGTGCCATCAGGTGAATATTTATCAGCCGGGCGCGTCATCGCCAGCCATTTTTTATAAACCTCGCGCGACTTCTTCGTATCGACAAAAATATCACCAGGCGTGTCAGATGCCTCAGCCGCGCGTACACGCACCGCCTGGTGCCAGCAATGCATCCCCGAAATCGGATCCGGATGCACGGGAAACGTCATGTTCTGGTGCACACCCGCATCCTTCCACCAGATGCGCATCGTGTCCGGATCTTCCGACTCGTAAGGCTCGATCCCTTTCTCACGCTTCAAGCCCCACTCTGTTCCGTTGTGGTCCAACCGGACCGTCGCCATCAACTGCCTTTGCCCCTCGTCAGTCAACTTCCAACGGCCCATGTGATGGCTACACGCAACGATCCCGGGTCGAATTCCTTCCGTCACCCACGCCGGCACAACGTAATAACCAATCTCTGTCTCAACCCGCACGAGATCACCCGTGCGTACAGCGAGCTTCGCCGCGTGCGTGGGATGGATCCAGAGCGGATTCGTGTGCGCGATCTCGTCAAGCCACTTCGCATTCGCGCTGCGCGTATGAATCTGCACCGCCAGTCGAAACGTCGAGATCAGGATCGTCTGTCCTTCTTCAAGATTGTCTTTGTGAACGTGACTCTTGAAGTAAACCGGAATCGCCAGCTCCGGCCAGCCCCAGCTATTCATTGTTGACGAGTAAAACTCGAGCCTTCCACTCGGCGTCGGGAACCCGCGTTTGATCGTTCCATCGTCGTTGATGCCTACGAGACGCCGCCCCTCTTCATCACCATCCGGCAACGGCAGCGGCACGATGTTTGGACCAGCCGGTTTCGCCGCGCGCGTGAACACTCTGCCAAAACGATCTTCGCGCGCATCATCGAGCTCTGCCGCCGGAACCGTCTCTTCGTAAACTCGCCCAATCTTCTCCTTGACCTCGAACGCGCCGTAGCGACGCATGAATTCGAGTGGCGTCAGATTTTCCGCTGCGGCACGCTCCGGTAAACCGGGAACCGAGTTGTCAAAAATCCATTCGTAATACTCGTCGATGCCGAGCCGCGTGCCCGGATTCTTTTTCGACTCGGCGTACTGCCGAATTCCCAACGCTCCGTCCGCGTCGATGCGCCACGTCAACTCGAGCCAGAAGTCGTTCTCCTCCCAAACCTCACCGGGATTCACCGTGCGCGTGTCGTCAATGGTTTCGCCCGTGCGTTGACGCGCGGCTTTCATCACCGGCTGGCGAAAACCGAGCCACTGCGAGTCGTG
>DATHTI010000427.1:0-6906 GCA_035463335.1 Pyrinomonadaceae bacterium
GACGTAGCTGACTTTTTCCTGCTTGCCTGCATTGATTGCGCGATCCGGCAGACCGGCACGACCGCAAACGAGAGATGAAGCGACGAGGTAATAACGCTGGTGCGCCGGTTGGTATAGCTTGAGCTTCTTCGGTTGAACGGCGGTGTTGATTGTTAACAGCGAGGAAACACCCTTGCCACTCGGCGCCGGGACGAGTCCTTTTTTCTTCGCCGCTGCGAGGCCGAGTCTGCTCAGTTCGCGCGCGAAAAGCGGGGCCGGTTTCGCTGGCTCGGGATCCTTTGTTGGTCCACGCCATGTTTCCGGAGTTGCCACGAGCTCGTGCATTCTTGAAGGATCCGTTTCGAGCAGGTTCACGAAGTCGTCCATGAACGTGTCCGCCGCGAAGCGCAGGATCACCGGCTTGCGCAGCGCGTTGCGACGCAAAGCGATGTCGCTCGTTCCGGCCGCGATGGGCCAGAGTGGCGACGGTGCTGCCCATTGAACTTGATCCTTAGCCATTATGTTCGCCACAAAAAGGCACAAAAAGCACAAAAACTGTTTCTGAAAAATGCCTGGTTCTTTTTTGTGCCTTTTGTGCTTTTTGCGTACTCATGTTTTCACCAGATATTGCCCGCGCCCGGTGTGTACGACGCACTGATCACGGAATTGCTGATCATCGTGTCGCACTGCACCACACCACTAAACTTCGACATCGCGGCATCAACTGTCACCATCCCCGCCGACACCGCGACTTGCGATGCATTGATCGTTACTTTCGCCGCTGCCGTGATCGTGATCCCGCTCGGCTCGAGCTTGATCGAGTTGCCATTGCTATCGACGATCTCGACTGCTCCTGGTCCATCCTTCAGCGTCAACTTTTGCGCGCCCGGCGTTTCGAGGATGAACTGCTCGCGCCCGTCAGTGTCGTCCATCGTCAACTTCACACCGTTGCGCGAGCGCAGCACTTTCTTAAAGTTCTTCCCAGCGCCGTCCATCGATTCGGGCGGCGTGTCTTTGCCGTTCCAGAGACTGCCGATCACATAAGGCCGTCGCGGATCGCCGCCTTCAAAAACGATCAGCACTTCGTCGTCAACGTCGGGAATGAACCAGCTACCGCGATTATTCCCCGCCATAAATGTGGCGAGCCGTGCCCACGTCTCGTAGCGCGCGCCCGCGGTGTCAGGCGACCACGGCAAAGCGATCTTCACGCGTCCGAGTCCCTCGGGATCGACGATGTCCGTCACGAGCGCGGGAAACGCGCCGTACCAGCGGCCGCCGAGGCCGCTCGGTAGTCGCACATCGAGGATCATTTCGAGTGGTGGCTTCTCCATTGCTTACTTCCCAATCCCGACTCGTTCCGAACGGAACTCACTTCGCAAACCCTTGGTGCTATCGAAGATGTGTTTCACTTCGGCGACGTAATACTTGCCGTTGAACAGTGGTCCAAGTCCCTGCAAGTCGAGTTGCGAGCCCGCGCGCAGCGACTTGTTTGTCTCCGCAATGCCGTGACCGACGACAAAGCGGCGCGCGCTCATGCGGAAAAACGCTTCCGCTTCATGCTGTGCTTCCTGATCGTTGAGCGGCACTGTATGCGCGAGTGCTTCCTTGCGTTCGCCCAGCGCCTCCTGAAGAATGCTGACGCCGCTCGTGTCGCCGTTCAGCTCACTGCTGATCGCGGAGTCAGTCGCTTCAAACTGCATCGCGGCTTTGTTCGAAATGTTCCAGCCGTTCACGGCGACGCTCGTGCGTTGCATCGCGAGATCGGCGAGCACGTTGAACTCACGAAGCTGGTTGCCGTAAGTCATCTCCAGCTTGTCACCGTTGCGGCCGGTGTGCGCTTTCGCGTGCAGTGTCTTGTCTGACATCCAGACCTCGGCATCGATCGAGCGCGCGCGATCGCGGATGAAAGCGAGATCGCTTTGGTTCACTTGCGCGAGCACTTTGTAAGTTGGACCAGGAACATCGACTTCCGGCGTCAGGCCGTGTTCGGTAGCGATCTGCTTGATAACGTCGGCGTCGCTGACGTCGTTAAAGGTCCTGGTGCGGCGCGTCATGCGCAGGTCCTGAAAACGGTCTTCAGCGAGCACGCTGATCTCCGGCGACTGTCCTTCAGGAAAATTGCCTTCCAGTCCCATGATCTTTCCTTTGAAGATCGAATCGTTACCGAGCTTAATCTCGAAATCTTTGCCGAAGTCGAGCACGCGACGATCGAAGTAGAGAAAGTCGGTGGTGCTGTTTATCTCGCCCCAGTTGCCGAATTTCGCTTCGCAGCGATAGAGACCGTTGGTGTTCTCGACGATCATCAACGTCAACAGGCCGCCACCGAGCGGGCCGTTGATTTCGTTGTCAACGACGACCGTTGGTCGAGCCTCTTTCAGTCCTGTGGTCTCTTCAGCCATTGTTAGTTAGTAGGCCCAAACGCGCTCGCAGCGGCTCATCTGCTGTTCAACCATGCGGCGAATATCGTGCTCCGACGGCGGCGCCTGCTCGCCACCACCCTGCGCCTGCTCTGCTTTTTCTCCGCCACGCTCAGCCGGAACAACCTCAACTTCATTGACTACAACTGCCATGAGAACCTCCTCCTTCAACGCCGAAGGCGTTTCGCGTGACCTTTTTCTTCAACGCCGAAGGCGTTCGCGTAACCTCCTTCTTCAACGCCGAAGGCGTTCGCTAATTTCAGCCCAGGGTTGGAGCGAAGCGACAACCCTGGGTACTGGACCAACCTCATGTTTTCAACCCTGAAAGGGTTCGCCAGCCGTCGAACGCTTTCAGCGTTTTAGAAACTTTTTTATTTCGCCATCCCAGGGTTTTCGCTGCGCTCAAACCCTGGGCTGAAATTAGCGAACGCCTTCGGCGTATATTCCAAAGGGTTTTCGCTGCGCTCAAACCCTGGGCTGAAATTGGCGAACGCCTTCGGCGTTTAGGTCCCAAGCGTCACCGACGCGCTTGCCTGGAATGAGCCGCCGATCGAGACGCCGGCGCCGGCGTTCATGTCCACGAGCTGTCCCGGCTGCAGCAGGCGCGGGTTTTCAATTCCGTTCGCGGATGCGATGGCCTGCCAGTTGTCGCCTTTGCCCTGACTGTCAGCCATGTTCTGCACCGACTTTCCCTGCGGCGCCGGGGTCAGCGGGCGCGTGCCGGGCGACGGTGTTGCGCCTGGTCCAGCCGTAGCGCGGAACGTAAACTCCGTGATCTTCTGCTGCGTCAAATTGATCGTGATGCTCGCGCGCAACGGCCGCCCGTCACTCGAAAAGAACTCGAGCGACTCCTCCATCGACTCCATGATCCCGTCGAACTGAAACGATCCCCAGATGAACCGCACGGCCGGCGGCACAAACTTGTCGCCCTCCGGCTTCGGCGTGATGAAGTACGCGACCTTCGCCGTCAACTTGCGAACATCCTGCTCCTTCGTCTGCTCGGGCGGCATCGGCGCGGTGACGTCAAACCACAACTGCAAACTCAGCTTTGTCGTGCCCGCGCCAACAAACTGCCGCGCCGGCGTGCCTTGCTGATCTCCAGCGCCAGACGGCGTCGCCACCTGGTTCGCAAAGCTCACCTTCAACGTCTCAGGATTGAACTGCACCTGACATTTCTTCTCGGTGTTGATCTCGTTCTTAAACTCGGCGTCGAGTTCTCGAAGCTCCGCTTTCTCCAGTTTTTGTGAGTCAGGCATCTTCGTGTCTCACTTTTGCGGTTTCTTCAACGTCAACTTCTCGTAAGCGAGCTGCAGCTCCTCAATCGCCACCGCGCCATCCTTCGCATTCAGCGCCGGCGACTTCAATTTCACCGGCACACAGCGCGACAACTGAAAACGCGCACGCTCGGTCTCGCCGTCAGCAGCGAAGATCACGACTTCCGCATCCGCGCGCAGCGACTGATCGCTGAGCATGAGATTGAACCAGTCCCAAAGCTCGAGGTTCGAAGTCATGCCACGCTTCATCGTCACTTGTCCGAACGTCAATGGACCAGTCAAACGGATCTGCCTGCCGTTGTTCCCACCTTCGCGAATCGTCTTCACTTCCATCGTCATTTCCAGGCCGTCGCATTCCGCGAACGCCGCATCGACTACCTGCATCGCCACGCCGTCAACCTTGATCTCGACCGCGAAATTAAACGCAGTGAACGGGTAGGCGACTTGTTCCTTTTCAGGATTGGCCACGAGCTATTTCACCTCCAGTGCCTGCGTTCGATCGCTTGTTTGGACCAGGCGAATCGTCAGAAATCGCATCGGCAGCGACGGCGCGACGCGCAGCTCGATGATGAAGCGGCCGAGATCGACGCTCTGCAGTGTGTTCAGCGAGCTGTCAGTGACGACCTGGTACGACGTTGCGGCCGTCGCGCCCGCAAAAGCCCCGCGCTCAAACATGCCGTCGAGCATTTCCGTGAAACCGCGATCGACGGCGCGACGAAACGCCGCGCTGTTTGGCTCGAACACGTACGTCACGCCAAGTCGCAATGCCTGGCGCCGCAGCAGGATCAACAGACGGCGCACACTGATCTCCTGCAAGTCTTCATCAGCGCTCAACGTGTCAGAGTCGAGCACGAGAAATCCGCGCGGTTCCTGTCGCACGACGTTGATGAGTGCGTCCTGAAGTGCGAGACGTCTTTCGGGAAGCAGCGATGGCCTGAGCGCAACAACGCCACGCAACGGGCGATTGGCCGGCGCGATCCATGCGCCGCGCGTCAAAGCAGCTTCGGCGATCGAGCCGCTGACCGCGCCACACGGCGGCATCGCGATCACCACATCGGTTTTGTTTTCGCGACTGAGCAGCCACGGGTGGTAAACGGCGCCGTAACTGAACGCGTTGACTTCGCCGAAGCCGAGCGCGGAAACGCCGCCGGTTGGCGGCGCGACATTCGGCGTCGCGCGCAGCACGCTTGTGTGTTCGATTGCTTTGTCTTCGCGATAGTGCTCGGGCAACGACAACACGCCAAACATATCTCCGCGTGCGGCGCAAAATCTCAATACCGATCGCTGCACCGCGAGCAGTACGTCAGGCGAATAAAGTTTTGTATCGACGATCCAGCGCGACTCATCTTCAACGCGAACGGCAACGCCATTGGACCAGTCACTCGTGTCAGCGCCGATGATTGCACGCACGCGATAGTAGTAATCGCCAGTGCGGCGACCGTAGAGCGTGAAACTGCTCGTCGTGCCTTCGAAGACCGTCACCGCATCGGAGAAGTTCGTTTGCGACGACTCTTCGAGCACGTATTCGGCGTCCTGCGGCGGCGACAGCTCCCAGCGCAGCGTGATGTTTCCATCACTGCTGAAAGGCGGAGTTGCAAACAACTGCGGCGGCTCGATGATCCGGATCGAGCAATTCAGGAAGTTGCCCCATTCAGGCTCGTGCACCGCTTTGATCGGCGACGGCTCGGGCGGCTCCGGATCGCAACTGCTGAGCGCGGGCTTCTTCTTCGGCGTCGGGTTGCAATCGAGAAAATGCCACCACTCGGGACGCAACGGCGGCGGCGATGGCTCCGGCGCAACAAGCTCCTCGCGCTCGTCTTTCATCCAACCACCGTGGACCGCATCCGGCACGGCGATGATCGTCGCTTCCTCGAGTGGAAACGCCGCGTGCATGCCGGTAAGGCGTCGTGGACTCGGTGAAAGGTACTGAAGGAAGTCGGCAGTGGTGGCAAGGTTCGCGGTGCCGGTATCGATGAGATCGCGGTCCAAAAACAGCGCCGCATCAAACTCGGCGAGCCCATCACGTTCTCGTTCACTGCCAGGCAGCGCGACCGGACCGAGATAGTTCTCAGGCAATCCCGGCATCAGCAACGGAAAGTAGATCTCATCAGTTGGACCAAGCCCGGCGAGCGGGAAACGAAACAGATCACCGACCTGCTTCCAGAGCAGCGTTGCCGGATTCTCAGCCTGAATTTCGTCAGACAGTTGATAGACTTCCTCATCTGTCGGCAGTTTGGCCCAGAAGCGTTCGTGGTCCGGCGCCAAACCGAGATCGCTGATGCTGATCGAGTACTCTTCCGCTTGTCGCACCCAGATCTCAAAGCTGAGACGCTCGCCCGCCGGAGTCCCAATCGGAAGTGGGTTGGGCGGATCGATGACACGAGTAGCACTGCCCGAAACGACCGGCAGGCCTTCGTCGCCACTCGTGAAGTCGAGACTGTCAACCGTCATCCACCAACTATTAGCGCCCTGATCGATCCTGACGATCGAGCCGGGCTGTGGTGCGTCGGCGAGCGGGCAGTCGAGCAGCTTGAGTGTGAGCTTGTCGTTGACGAGCAGCGTCAATTGATCAGGACTGAGCACCGCGTTAAAGACAATCTCAAAGCCCTCGATGCTGTCTTCTAACGCCGGCGGTGAGCCGAGCTGTTCACGTGTGAACACCGCCGCGGTGGCCGCAGTGTTCGGCGCGGGCGCACTCGGATCTTGTGCCAGCGACAACAGCCAAACAGCGCGACTCGCCGTCGCATTCGACATCGAGGCCGCGGGCGGACTCGGCAACACGCTCGTGATCGTCTGCAACGCGAGCAACACCGAAACACCCGCACTCTCGTACGTCAGACGAATCATGTCGCCCACGGCAAGCGGGTTCGATGGGTCGCGCACAATCTGCATCGCGTAACCAACACCGTCCTGCTGCAAAGCGCCGCTGACCTGGATCGGTCGCGGCAGCAACGCCGTGCTTACCCGAAGCTCATCGGACCAACTGCCCTCGGATCTGCCACGCGCGAACGCGGGAGTTACACTGCTGATCTGTCCGTTCGGATTGAACCCGGCTCGAGCGAGGTATGGAACGGGAAAGTAGTTGTAACGCGCGCGATTCAGCGGTTGCGCTTCCCCCGCGGTTTGTCGTGCGACGCGAATGATCCAGCAACGCTGTCCACCATTACGGAAAAACGCGCGTACCGCTGGTCCAAGATGCGCGTGGATCTCTTCACCGCGATCAACGTCCCACGCGA
>DATHTI010000428.1:0-13233 GCA_035463335.1 Pyrinomonadaceae bacterium
GATGGAAGCGCTCGAGGACCACGACGACGTGCAACAGGTCTCAGCGAACTTCGATATCAGCGAAGCTGACATGGCAGCGGTTTAGTTAGCCTGGGCTTGTTGGGCGGGTTCGCTTGTTTCTTCGATTTTGACCTGTTCGCCCATTACAACTCGAACGTTATGTGTCTTTTCGTCGTCAGTTAGCGTTATCACTTCCTGAGGCACACCATCGACCTCGACACTCACTACACCACGACTCACACCTGACGGGTTCTCGACTTTGATCCGGTAAACCGCGCGCCCGCGCCGGTAAGTGATCTCAAACTCGCGCCACCAGCGCGGCACGCACGGATCGATCGTGAGTCGATTCTTTTGCAACTTGAATCCGAGTATCGACTCCAGCCCCGCGCGATACATCCATCCTGCCGAACCCGTGTACCACGTCCAGCCACCACGACCATTGTGCGGCGGCACAGCATAAACATCACCGACCGCAACGTAAGGCTCGACTTTGTACTTGTGCAGGCCCGCACGTGTAGACGAGTGATTGATCGGATTCAGCAACGAGAACAACTCACCGGCGCGCTCACCATCACCGAGCATCGAATACGCGATCATGGTCCAGATGGCAGCGTGAGTGTACTGCCCGCCGTTTTCACGCACGCCCGGCACATATCCTTTTATATAACCCGGATCGAGATTGCCTTTGTCGAACGGTGGCGTGAAGAGAATCACGAGTCCATCGCCGCGCCGGATCAAATACTCCTCGACCGCAGCCATCGCACGTCCCATTCGATAAGGATCTGACGCTCCGGAAATCACCGCCCACGACTGCGCGATCGAGTCGATGCGACACTCTTCATTCCGCGCCGAACCCAATGGTGATCCATCGTCGAAATAAGCGCGCCGGTACCAGTCGCCGTCCCACGCTTTTTCTTCCAGCGCTTTCCGAAGATTGTCGAGATGTTTGCGATAGCGATTGCCGCGCATCTTCTGTTTGCGTACATCGACGTGCGGCGTAAAAGCCGCGAGCGTCGTGTAGAGAAACCAGCCGAGCCACACACTCTCGCCCTTGCCGCCAATGCCGACGCGGTTCATGCCGTCGTTCCAGTCGCCCCCGCCCATCAATGGCAGGCCGTGTTTGCCCACCGCCAGACTGCGATCGATGGCCCGCGCACAATGCTCGTAGATCGGAGCTGTCTCCTCTGAAATCGTGGGTTGGGTGTAGTTCTCGTGCTGATCGGGAGCGAGTGGCGGTTGTTCGATAAACGGTACCACTTCATCAAGAACTGACTCATCACCAGTCACGTTGATGTAGAACGCAGTCACAAACGGCAGCCACAGCAGATCGTCGGAGATGCGCGTGCGCACGCCGCGACCGCTCGGCGGATGCCACCAGTGCTGCACGTCGCCTTCTTTGAACTGATGTTGAGCTGCCAGCACGATCTGTTTGCGCGCGATGTCAGGCTTGCTGTAGACGAGCGCCATCACGTCCTGCAACTGATCGCGAAAACCGATAGCGCCGCCTGATTGATAGAACGCGGTGCGCGCCCAGACGCGACACGAAAGCGCCTGGTACAGCAGCCAGCGGTTGAGCATCGTGTCCAACGCCTTGTCAGGTGTGCGTACTTCGATCGTGCCGAGCAATTCGTCCCAGTGGGTCAGCACGCGCTCGAAGGCGGCGTTGACATTTCCCGGGTGACGGAAAGCCGAGACTACCGATTCCGCTGCCTCTCTCGATTCCGCTTCGCCGATCAGGAAGATCACCTCGCGCGCTTCGTTGGGTGCGAGCTCGACACTCGTCTGGATCGCAGCGCATGGATCGAGGCCGGCCCCGTCTCTTCCGGCCAGATTCAAGCGTCGCAGCGCTGCCGGACTTTCGAGTGAGCTGTTGCGACCGATGAACTCCTTGCGATCGCACGTCGCACTCAACAGGCGCTCGTTCGTCGCTGCGAATGCAACACGCTCGGCGAACTCGTTGTTGAAAGGGTTCTTCGCAAAGATGGCCGAATCGGCAGTATCAATCTCCGTGATGATGTAAGGCGCTGATGAAGCGTGCGAAACACCGAGAACTAATTCGTTGTAGTTAGTGACTGTTATTCGTCGCTTCCTGGCAGTGCGATTCCGCAGACGCAACAACGAGATCTTCACAGGCGCGTCGAGTGGTGCGAAGACGAGTAGCTCCTGCGAAATGCCGTGGCTCGTGTGTTCGAAGACGCTGTAGCCCTGTCCGTGCCTGACGATGTATGGCTCGCGCTCTCGAATTGGCGAAGGCGTCGCGGTCCAGACAGTGCCTGAGTCCTCATCACGCATGTAGACAATTTCGCCCGGCGGATCGCTGACTACGTCGTTGGACCACGGCGTGAGACGATTCTCGCGACTGTTGATCGACCACGTGCAGCCGCCACCAGTCTCTGTAATCAGGAAACCGAAATCGACGTTGTTGCCGATAACATTGGACCACGGCGCGGGCGTCCACTGTTCCGCGCCGAGCACGGTGACGTATTCACGCCCGCCCTGGTGAAACCCGCCAAGACCATTGAAGAACGACAGCTCGGGCGGCGCCACGGTCAGCTCCGGATACGTTTGCGACGGAACGCGCGGTACAAATGGCGGCGGCAAAGGCTCCTCAACTCGCGGACGCTCGATCTGATCCTCGAACGATCCACGCTCAGCAACGATTACGACGCGCGCCACTGCGTGGAGAAGAATCCGATCGGCTTCAGGCATCTGATCGGAGCGACGCAGGTAAACTCCGCCCGGTTTGTCCTGCAACGCCTGCAATCCGCTCGTGCGAATCGTCGTGTCGAGATCCCCGTGCAGCACCTGGAGATAGTCGGTCGGCGTGTCATTGAGTATCACGAGATCGACTCTCAAACCTTTATAGTGCAGGTACTCGTGCCCGCGCACGACCTTCTTCACCGTTCGCATGTCGGCGGCTTTATTAATGCGAACGACGACGATCGGCAAGTCGCCGCTGATGCCGTACGCCCAAAGGCTCGACTGCGCTTTCGAATTGAGCGCGAGCACGTGCGGCGTCGGGCGTAGCGACGGATCCGAATAGACGATGCGGGCCGCGAGACGTTGAAACAGGTGCGCCTCTTCCGCATCGATCTTCAGGTGACTCATCTCGACCTGCGCCTTGGTCCAGGCGAGGCGAAGCTCGCGCTCGAAGATGTTCGGATCGTGATATTTATCGGCGAGCGCCAGCGCCTCCTCGCGTGAGCGGGCGACGGCCGTGCTGAAAGAGCAACGGACCGTTTGATTCGGTGGGATTCTTACACGTCGTCGCAGGCTGAAAACCGGATCGAGCACCGCGCCGATCGTGTTTGAAAGCGGGCGATCCTCCATCACCGCGATCGGGTTCGCTGCCGTGCGCCCACGACCAAGAAAACGGCCGCGATCAGTTTCATATTGAACGGCGCCAACTTGTTCACCTTCCGCAACGACGACGTGCACGCCCCAGATCGGACGCTCATCGGAAGATCGTCGCCGCCGGTGGGCGAGGATTGCGTTCTCGCCCGGCACGAATTCTGTCTCGATAAATAGATTGCTGAACGCCTGGTGTGCCGAATCAGCATTCTGACTGGCCAGCACGATCTCCGCATAGCTGGTCAACTCGATCTCACGCGTGCGTGAAGAGTGGTTCGTCAGCGAAATGCGACGCACTTCGGCGTTGTCTTCAGCCGAGACGACGACTTCCATGCGCGTCGAGATTCCTGAATCAACGCGACGAAAGTCAGCTTTGTCTTCTGAGAAAGCAACGTGGTACGACTGCGGCTTGCGTCGCACGGGCTGGTGGCCCGCGGACCACACTGCGCCGCTGCGCACGTCGCGCAGGTAGATAAACGCGCCCCAGTTGTCGCGTGTTACGTCTTCACGCCAGCGCGTCACCGCGTTGTCTTCACATTGTGAGTAGCCCGAGCCCGCAGTCGTAACCATGACGTTGTAACTGCCGTTCGATAGCAACTGCGTGCGCGGCGTGTCGAGGTCGGCGGATTCGTAAACGCGCGTGATCACGTGCGGCATCGCTTGCGCTACGCGTCCGGTCAGTACTTCTTCGGCACGCGGATGAGCCGCCGGAACTCCGACGGGAACTCTCTCTTGCAACAGCAACTCGGTCGCTTGCACGGCCGGATCGGAGTGAAAACGTCTCGCGTGCAGGTCTTCGTGAAGAACGTTTGCCAGCGAGACCAGGCTCATGCCCTGATGGTGCGTCATGAACGCGCGAATCAGAACCGACTTCTGTCCTTCCGGTAGTCGCTCAGCCGTGTAATCAATCGACTCGTAAAAACCGTATGGTCCAAGTGCGCCTTCTTTCTGCAGGCGGCGCAGGTTGTCCATGGCCGCGTCCGGGTCGATTTCCAACGCGAGCATCGTTGCGTATGGCGCGACGACGAGATCTTCGATCAGTCCTCGCTTCAGGCCGAGACCGGGAACGCCGAATGGCCCATATTGATAATTGAAGTGCAGGTCGCGCACGTTGTAGGCCGCTTCGGAGATTCCCCACGGCACGCCACGCTCGTCGCCATATTCGATCTGTCGCTCGACTATGGTCCGATAAGTTTCGGCAAGCAATGTTGCTTCGTAGTCTCGCATGACGAGAAGCGGCATCAGGTATTCGAACATCGTGCCGGTCCAGGAGATCAGCGCGCGCCCGCCGTCGACTTTCGTGAGCGCGCGACCCATGCGGAACCAGTGTTGTTGCGGTACGTCGCCCTTCGCGATGCCGACAAAACTCGCGAGACGTGCTTCCGAAGCGAGTAGATCGTAGTAAGAATCGTCTGCGCGCGAGGCGGTCACGTTGTAGCCGATCGTGAAGAGCTTGCGCTCCACGTCGAAGAGAAAGGAGAAGTCCATCTCTTCTACGATTTCATCGCAGCGGCGTGCAAGGCGACTCAGGCGTGACAACATGTCTGCCGAAGCGCCTGCGGACTGTTCGAGTGCTTTAGTAAGCTGTGCCGCGTTCGGTGATGCGTTGGCCTGCATGGCTGCAAGCTGCACGAGGGCTTTGTCGCAAAGCTGTGGTATTTCAGCGAGCGTTGGGACCTGCTGCAGGAGCTTTAGCACCGGCGCCCACTCCGTGTCCGCAGCGCTTATTTCTTTTTCGACTGAGGGTAAAAGCCGACCCCAGTTTGTCAGCGACTCCGCGTCCCGGCGATATGCTTTGACCTGGTGTTGCAGTGCGCCAACCCACCAGCGCAGCTCTTTGAAACTGACTTCACCGTGCTCGTGTACAAGTGCGTCTACGATATCTTCGATTTCAGCCGCACGACGCGCGAGCGAATCAAACAGCGTGATCCACGCCGGCAGACTCTCGCCGGGTTCGACTTGCAGCAGCGCACGACATGCAGCGATCTCGTCGTGCAACTGTCTCACCGTCACAACGTCAGTCCGTTGCCGGAAGGTGCCCAGAGCTCCAGCCTCCGCGTCGATGGCGTTGATCGTGTCAGTTAAACCTTCGATCACGCGCGAATCGAACAAACGCGTTTCAGGAAATTCGATACATGCTTGTTTGACTGCGATTGCATGGCCAGCAAGGTTGCCGCTGTCGACAGTCGAGATGTATTGCGGCAGAAGAGGCTCGAGAGTTTTGGTGTCGTACCAGTTAAAGAAATGACCGTGCAGGCGATTCAGCTTCGCTAACGTTGCAAACGTCAGCTCCTGTCGCTCGACCAGCTCGAGCGCGCCCAGATAGCCGAGATCGCGTGCCGAGTGATTGCCGAGAAGCAACAAGCCGATGTTTGTCGGCGACGTACGATGCGCGATGACTGGTGCGGGATCTTCCTGAAAGTTGTCGGGTGGCAGCCAGTTATCCTCAGGGCCCACAAAAGTCTCAAAGAAGCGCCACGTGCGGCGCACGACCAGACGTGCAAACGCCTTGTCTTCGTCGTTCAAAAGTTTTCGTTTTGCTGGTCGCGGTTTACTCACGAAGTAAGCAATCAATGGCGAAAGCATCCAGATGACAAAGAGCGTTCCCATTACCGGCAGCGCACGCGGTTTGACGCTGAACGTTAAGCCGGTTGCAATAATGGTCAGTATCAATGCCGGCAACATGAACCGAATGAACGATTCCAAATCGTTGCGCAGCGATCTTTCCGCCTCTGCTGCCGATACCCACTCGAGCAACTTCTTTCGCGAGATTAGCTGGCGATAGATCGCACGAACGATCGCGTCGCACATCAACCACGCCTGGTGCGGCAGGAACACAAATGAGAGCGCGATCTGTCCGGTGTTGGTCCGGAAGTCGCCCCAGCGGCTCCAGAAGTGGCTGGTCCAGGGAATCCCGCGCGGGTGCATTGCGAGACCCGTCGTCACGTGCAGGTACACCGGAAATGCAATGACGAGAAATACGAAGAGCGACCAGAGCAGCGCCGGGCCCGGGAATAACGCACACGAAGCCACGAGCCACAGAAACAAGGCCGGCGCGACGAGGCTGCGACGAAGATTGTCGAGGATCTTCCAGCGTGCGATCAGCGGCAGTGTGTTGCGCACCTTTTTGCGATCGCCATCCGGAACTGTCGGAAACAGCCAGCGTGCGATTTGCCAGTCGCCGCGCGTCCAGCGATGCGATCGTTTGGCGTAGGCTTCATAAGATGCGGGATAGTCGTCAAGAAGTTCAATGTCGGTTGTCAGCGCCGCGCGCGCAAATAAAGACTCAAACAGATCGTGACTGAGCAGCGAGTTAGGCGGCACGCGGTTCTCGAGCGTCGTCTGAAACGCATCGACGTCATACAAACCTTTGCCGGTGAAGCTACCTTCGCCGAAGAAATCCTGGTAAACGTCTGACACGGCGGTCGTGTATGGATCGATGCCGGTGTAACCGGAATAGGTTTGGACAAACTTCGAGCGCGAGGCGCTTGCGAGCGCGATGCTGACGCGCGGCTGCAAAATGCCATAGCCGCGTGTGACACGATTCGTCGCACCGTCGATCTGTGGTTGATTGAGCGGGTGAATCGCGGCGCCGACGAGCTTGCGGGCCACGTCGCGTGGAAGCTGCGTGTCAGAGTCGAGTGTGATCACATAACGGATCGATTTCAGCAGCTCGGGATTTGCGGTGTGAACAACAAAGCTCGTGTCCGGCGCGCCGCGAAGCAGACGGTTGAACTCTTCGAGCTTCCCGCGCTTGCGTTCCCAGCCCATCCATTTCTGCTCTCTCGGGTTCCACTGTCGTTTCCGGTGAAACAGGTGAAAGCGTTCGTTACCGTGTCTGCGATTCAGAGCGTCGATGCCGCTTTGCGCTATCGCTAGGAGATTTGAATCCGCCGGTGTTTCTTCCGAAGAGGCGTCGGGGAAATCGCTCAGCAGTCCGAAGTACACGTGTTCGTCCTGGTTGGCGAGGTAGTGGACCTCGAGTCGCTCGACGAGCTCGTGCACCTGCGAGTCGTTCAAAAAGATCGTTGGCACGACGACGAATGTCGCAGCGTCGGCTGGAATGCCGTCTGATGTGTCCATCCGGGGCAGCAGACGTGGCGGGAAGAAGTGCGTCAGATCCCAGTTCAGCACTGTGATTGCGAGATCGCTCGCAGGTATCAGCCCGAGGAACGCTGTAATTATCAGCAAGGGCCAACCGGCTCCATAGCTGTACATGAAGGAAAGCAGCAACGTCATCATCAGCACGGTCATGACGCTGAGCGTGCCGAGATAAGTTCCGATGCAGTGTCGCAGTAGAAAACGACGAAATCGCTCGACTGTGCGCGGTTGATAATTAAACTTCGACTCGAGCTGGGGTAGGCCGGCGTCGATGAGGTAATAACCGACGTGACGTTGTGCGCGCGCGTTCTCATCTGCGTGTGCGGCGAGATCGATCACGGCCTGACCGATGTCGAGCTCGTTTGTGCGCGTTCGTTTGCTGATACGTTCGATGACGTGCCGATAGCGATCGCGCGAGGCAAACTCCATTCGCGCGTAGACGCCCGCCGGATCGTTACCCAGCAGCCGCTCAATCAAACTGACTTTTTCGAAGAAGTCGTTCCAATCGAGCGTGGAGAGCAGGCGCATGCTCGTGATGATGTTTCCGACTGTGACCTGCGCCGCGGCTTGTCGCTGGTGTTCCGAGTGAATGATCTGTTCGACTGTAGTGTTTTGCTTCGCGACGTCTTTTTCGACCCAATCCATCACGGGCCTGACGGATGGATGCTGTTCGCGGAGTCGTTGCACGAGTTGGACCAGGAACGCGTGTGGCAGATCTTCCTGCTTTCCGAGTCGCTCGTTCAGAAACGACATGACGTTCGCTGGTTGCAGTGAAGCGAGCTCGAGCAGCTTGTCGGCGAGTTTGTCGGCTTCGTCGCGTTCGGCGCGCGCGCGTGCGATCGCGAGGGCAAGGCGGCGCAGGTTTTCGACAAGCGCGAGACGCAAAGTAATGGCGACGGCCCAGAGCTCGCCGATCGAGAGTGGCGCTACTAGTTGGTACGCGGCGATGAATCTTTGCAGCGTGTTGGTGTCGAGACGCGAGTCTGTGTGCGCGATGAGAGCGAGGGCGACCGCATAAATTCGCGGATAGTCAGCTAAGTCGCCGTCAGCGAGCTTGGGTAGCTCGTGATAGTAGCTCTGGGGCAGGTCCTGGCGGATCTCGCGCAGTTGTTCTTCGACGATGTGATAGTTGTCTACCAGCCATTCAGCCGCCGGCGAGATCGCGCGGCCTTCGCGCAGGGCGTTAACGAGTGCTTTGTATGCGGCTTCGAGTTTGCGGCCGTTGTCTTCAAGGCGCGGCAGGAGTTGCGCGCGGCCTTTGCGAGTTACGGTTTTGTGCTCGGCCGCGAGAGTTTGTGCGTACTGTTCGAGGCGTTCGACGCTGAAAAACTCGGCCTGGAAAGGCTTCTCGTCAGCGTGGCCGTTTGGCTTACTTAAAAATGAATACAGTGATTCCAAGAACTCATTCATCGAGTAAGAGCGTTTACACGAGCAGGGGCACTAAGGGGGAATTCGAGGATAACATTTTGCGCGCGTTGCTTGAAATCAACTGTAGGGGCAGCCCTCCGTGGCCGCCCCAGCGTTGAATCACACAGTTCGTTACCTCGCGTCAAAATCCATGTATACTCTCGCGCGATGCGCGTGTTAGGAATCGATCCGGGAAGCCAGACAACGGGATGGGGCGTTGTAGAGGGCAACGGACGGCGTTACTCACTCGTCGCGTATGGTTCAATTCGTGCATCGTCCAGTCTGAAGTTTTCCACACGCTTGCTGAAGATGTGTACGGGTCTCGAGGAGGTGATCGCGCAGCATCGTCCGGATGCGTGCGCGCTCGAAGATGCTTTCCTTGCAACGAACGTGAAAGTCAGCATGAAGCTCGGACAGGTACGCGGCGTGGTGTTGCTCGTTGCAGAACGCGCGGGACTGGACATTGAAGAGTATTCACCGCGATTGATCAAGCAGACAGTGGTTGGTTACGGGAACGCGGAAAAGCATCAGGTGCAGGAGATGGTGCGGTTGCTATTGACGTTGAAGAGCGTGCCGTCGCCGCATGATGCCGCAGATGCGCTGGCGGTGGCGATTTGCCATTTTCATCACGCTGCGTTCAAAGAGAGAATCGCGGCGGTTTAAATAGGACCGGGCTGGTCCACAGAACTTATTCAAAACCTCACGAAACGGAGAAAAAATATGATTCCTCACAAGCTCACGGTTTGCCTGCTTCTGTTTCTTTTTAATCCAAACACGCTTCCCGCTCAGCAAAGAAAGCCACCAGCCGGAGGGCGTCTGGCTGTCGTCGTTGATGAACGCCTTGCGGCACTGCGTGTGACACCACAGCTCGGCGGAAGACTCGTGCGCCGTCTTAGCCGTGGACGACTGCTGGCTGTCAGATCTTTAAAGACAAGTCCTGACGGCATCACATTCGTTCTGGTAAACGTGTCCCGGCGAACACATGGCTGGATTCAACGGGACGCGGTCGTTTCACCTTCCCGTGCCGGAGACGATCGAAAACTACTCACGTTAATCCAACATTCGACGGGCTTCGATCGCGTCGTCCGCGCGCGAATCTTTCTCGATTACTTTCCACGCTCGCCATTGCGTCCCGAGGTTCTATTGCTTCTCGGCGACACAACCGAAGCGCTCGCCGAAAAGCTGTCGCTCGACGCCGCCCGCCGTCTCAAAGACGGTCTCGGCACCGCGCCGGAGTTCACGTATTACCTGAACTACACCGGCCTCGATCGCTACAACCGCCAGCGCCTCGGCTTCGTCTTCGACAAAACCACAAAGCGTTTTCACTACGACGGCGCCGCCTGGCGCGAGCTAATCCGCCGCTATCCGCGCTCTCGGGAGGCGTCCGTCGCTCGTGAGCGTCTGAATTTGCTTGACTCGATCAGCCACAAAAAGGCACAAAAAGCACAAGCGTCTCGTTAATTACTCGACTTTTGTGCATTTTTGTGGCCAAAATCCAAAATATCGTATCTGTAGGTGTTAATAACGCCCAAAAACCTTCGTCTATCAGGATGTAGACGAAGGAGAAACACCCTTGCAGGCAGCAGCAGTTAAACCCTTGCGATTAGTGACAAATCAAACCGCTCAACCCAGCAGCGACCTGGAAAACCTGTTCCAGGCACATCACGGCCGAGTTTTTCGGACCGCACAGCGGATTACCGGCAGCGCCGCCGACGCCGAAGACGTCCTCCAGACTGTTTTTCTGCGCCTTGTAAAAGGCCAGGATGACTACGACTGGTCGCGTAATCCCGAGGCTTATCTTTCGCGCGCCGCCATCAACGCCTCGCTCGATTTATTAAGGAGCCGGACCCGCTCAAGGGCCGTGGCGCTCGACGACATGGAAGTTGACTCGATTGCCGGCACTTACGAAAGTCCCGAGACCGTCCACGCCGATCGCGAGCTGCAAGCACTTGTTCGACAGGCGGTGTCGCGGCTCGGAAAAACTGCCGGCGAGATGTTTGTCCTGCGTTATTACGAAGGTTTTGACAACAAAGATATTGCAACGATTATGAACACTTCACCGCTGGTGGTCGGCGTCGTCCTCCATCGCGCTCGCACAAGACTCAAAAAAGAGATTGGGCACTATTTGGAGAAACATCATGAACAGTAAGAAAAAAGATCAGATTCTCGACAAAGTGACTGCCGAGATCCGCAACGAGAAAGTTGACCCGTCCGAAGTTTCCGCCGCCGCAGACCGTGTTTGGGCGCGTGTCTCCGCTGCAACAGGTGCGACGGAGTTTCAGTTACCAACAGTCGATCGGATTGAAGGTTGTGCAGACTTTCAGTCACTGATCCCCGCGCATCTCGCGGGCAAGCTTTCCGAAGCGCGCTCGTTGCTGCTGGTAGACCACACGCACGAGTGCATCCCCTGCCGCAGGGCGATGAACGAAGCACGCGCGAAACGCTCGGTTACGTTCAAGCCAGCCACTCGCAACAAGCGCTACTCGATGCAACCGTCCGTCAGGCGCTGGGCGATTGCCGCCGCGGTCGTGATCGGTATCGGACTTTTGGCGGTGCCGTTCGCACAGAGGTTCTGGCCCTATGGCCAATTTGACGCGACTGTTCAGGCCGCTGAAGGGCAGGTCTATCAGATCGCTGATACGCAGACAGCAGCTGTCGCGACCGGAGCGAAGCTGCAACAGAACGAGAAGGTGCGCACCGCGAAAGACGGTCGCGCTGTGGTTCGTCTGGGTGATGGCTCACTGATCGAGATGAAGGATCGCTCGGAGCTTTACCTGACGAGAGCAGGCAAGAACACAACGATTCACCTCAGCCGCGGCAGCATCGTCGTCGAAGCAGCAAAGCAGAAAGACGGGCAGCTATTTGTTGAGAGTGCTGATTCGCTCGTTTCAGTTACGGGCACCGTTTTCTCAGTCAACAACGGCACGAAGGGCTCGCGAATCTCCGTCATCGAAGGCGAAGTGAACCTTAATCACGCGGGCAGTGATCGCGTGCTTCGTCCCGGTGAACAGGCAACGACGAATCCTGCGATTACGACGATTCCGGTCAAGGATGAAGTCGCATGGAGCCGCAACGCCGATAAGTATGCTTCAGTGTTGAATGGTCTCGCGAATGTTAAGAACGCTTTGAAAAACGTTCAGCAACCCGGCGTTCGCACTTCCACGCACTTGCTCGACCTGATGCCGGAAAACACCGTGGTTTACGCCGCACTTCCGAACCTCGCGAACACGATTGTTGAATCGCATCGCGTGATTCAGGAGCGCGTGAGCCAGAACGCAGCGCTCCGCGAGTGGTGGGAGAAGGAACAGGCAGGCCGTTCGCAGAACATGGACCAGGTGGTCGAAACGATTCGCCAGTTTGGTGCTCATCTCGGTGATGAGATCGCAGTCTCGGTCTCGATCAACGACCAGGGCCGTCCGAGTGAACCCCTCGTGCTCGCTGAGCTGAAGAACTCGCAAGGCTTCCGCCAGCTTCTCGAGCAGGAGATCGCGAAGTACGCAGGCGACAAGAAGGGTAGACCGGAGATCGTGTTTGTTGAGAATCCGATGTCAGCCGTCGAGCAGTCTGACGACAAACGCGAGAGGCTTTACATTTGGATTCAGAATAACTTGTTTGCTGCCAGTCCGAAGTTGCAGCAGCTTCAGAATGTCGGAACTGCTGTCGCAAACGGAAACGTGACGAGTTTTACTGCCACTCCGTTCCGCAATCGCATCGCCGAGGTTTACCAGTCAGGCGCGGGTTTAGTCGTCGCGGCGAATCTCGAAAAAGTCGTGACTGCTACGAAGGCTGAGCGCGCGAAGAGCAAGGACGCTGAGAAGCAGGAAAATGCTCTGAACAAGTTGGGTATTCTGAGTGTGAAGTACTTCGTGCTCGATCAGAAAGACACCAACGGCAAGACGCATACGGAAGCTTCACTGTCATTCAACGACGCGAACCGCGGTATTCCTTCGTGGCTCGCAGCGCCGGGACCGATGGGCTCGCTCGAGTACATCTCGCCGGACGCGAATGTCGTAGCCGGTTTCGTTGTGAAGAACCCGGCAACACTCGTTGACGATCTGCTTGGCGTGCTGGAGACGGTGTCGCCCGAGTTGCGCACGAACCTCGACAAACTCCAGTCGACTCACGGTCTGAACCTCCGCGACGACATCGCTGCCCCATTGGGCGGAGAGTTTGCCTTTGCGATCGATGGACCAATCCTGCCGACGCCTTCGTGGAAGATGGTGTTTGAAGTCAACGATCCGGCGCACCTGCAAAAGACGCTCGAGCGCGTGGTCGGTGAGGTAAACAAACAGGCTGCGTACTTCGGCAAGTCAGGGTTGACCTGGGAAAAAGCCGATGTCGGAGGCAGAACGTACTACACACTGCAATCCGTCG
>DATHTI010000429.1:0-2067 GCA_035463335.1 Pyrinomonadaceae bacterium
CTTGTTGCACCCGACGTCGTTGCCGGGGCCGTATGGCATCGGTGATCTCGGGCCGGAGGCGTACAGGTTCGTCGACTTTCTTGTTTCAGCGGGACAGAGCCTGTGGCAGGTGTTGCCGCTTGGTCCAACCGGCTACGGCGATTCACCTTACGCGTGTTACTCGGCTTTTGCCGGCAATACACTTCTTGTGAGTCCGGAGCAGTTGATCAAAGAAGGCTTGTTGGACTCCGCACCAACACTGGACTTACAAAACGACAAGATCGATTTTGGCGAAGCACACAAACTCAAAGATCAAATTCTTCGCCGCGCGTACGAGCAGTACAAGAAAACCACCGACACTGCTCTCCGCAGCGCTTTCGAAACGTTCGCCCAGACCTACCGGCACTGGCTCGAAGATTACGCGCTCTTTCGCGCTCTCAAAGACGCGCACGGCGGCGTCGCCTGGAATGAGTGGGAGACGGGGCTTATTCGCCGCACACCAGCGGCACTCGAGCGCGCGCGTGACGAGCTTCGCGACGAAGTCGAAGCGCACATGTTCTACCAGTTTCTCTTCTTCCGTCAGTGGTTTGCGTTGAAAACTTACGCCAACGAGCGTGGCATCAGCATCGTCGGCGATCTGCCGATCTTTGTGGCGCAGGACTCGGCTGACGTTTGGACCAATCCCGAGCAGTTCAAGCTCGACAAAAACGGAAAACCCATCGTCGTGGCTGGTGTTCCTCCTGATTACTTCAGCAGCACCGGACAGCTCTGGGGCAATCCGCTCTACAACTGGGAACGCATGCGCGCCGATGGATTTAAATGGTGGATCGAGCGCGTGCGCGCAACGCTCACGGTGGTCGATATCGCGCGTGTGGACCACTTTCGCGGCTTCGCGGCGTGCTGGGAGATTCCCGGCGGCGACAAAACTGCAGAGCGTGGTCAGTGGGTCGAGGCGCCGGGCAGGGAGTTGTTCACGGCGATTCGCAAGACGCTCGGTGAGCTGCCGATCATCGCCGAAGACCTTGGGGTGATCACGCCCGATGTGGTTGCGCTGCGTGAAGAGTTTGGCTTTCCGGGCATGCGGATTCTGCAGTTTGGCTTCGGCAGCGATTCGAAGAACATCGATCTGCCGCACAACTACGTCCCGAATGTTGTCGCTTACACAGGCACGCATGACAACGACACGACTGTGGGCTGGTTTCAGAGCGTGGCGGGCGAGGGCTCGACGCGCACCGCGGAACAGATCGAGCGCGAGCGGAAGTTCTGTATGGATTATCTTAATACCGAGGGTAAAGAGATTCACTGGGACTTTATTCGCGGCGTGCTCGCTTCAGTCGCGAACACAGCGATTGTTCCTTTGCAGGACCTGCTCGGTCTCGGAACCGAAGCACGCATGAACCTTCCAAACAGCACGGAAGGAAACTGGGCGTGGAGATTTAAATCTGTAACAGAAAATATCGCAACTCGACTCAAACAACTTTCTGAGCTCTACGGGAGAAATTAACCACGGATGATACGGATTATTAAAAACAGATCAGCGCTGATCCGGCTTTTCTGTGTGCATCTGTGGCTAAGCCTTACTGTTTTGGCGCAGGCGCCGGAGATCCTCAAGGTGGATCCACCAAGCTGGTGGGCCAGAAGCTCGCACAATCCCGTTCGCCTCATGATTCACGGTCGAAATTTACATGAGGCGCGAGTCAATGTTCAGGGACTCCGCATCATCAACACACCTAAGATTAGTGAGCGCGGCACGTACATCTTTGTCGACGTCTTCATCCCGCCGAACACACGGCCTGCGCAGCGCTCGATATCAGTCACCACGCCGCGTGGCTCGGCCAGCTCTTCCTTCGAAGTGCTCGCCCCGTTGAATCGCACCGGACGCTTCCAGGGCTTCTCGCCTGCGGACGTGATGTACCTGATCATGATCGATCGTTTCGCCGACGGCGATCCCTCGAACAACGAGCCGCCACAATCGCGCGGCATCTACGATCGCAAGAACAAGTTTTATTACCATGGCGGCGACCTTCAGGGCGTAATCAATCACCTGCCGTATCTAAAGGATCTCGGTGTCACCGCGATCTGGCTCAC
>DATHTI010000430.1:0-5223 GCA_035463335.1 Pyrinomonadaceae bacterium
CTCGTTCAAACGCCCGCCCGTGCGATCCGCGAGCGACTGTAAACGCGAGCGCGCCGCTGCGTAAATACCGACGATGTTCGGCGTCTGCAATGGCAGGCGTTTCGGATCGCCCGACGGCAAGGCGAGGGGATAAATCGTGACGCCCTGTCGATCTGCTGATGCGAGCACGTAATTCAGATCCGCACTCGATTGCGGCTGAATCGTCGCGAGTGCCTCTTCGTTTGTTTGTGCCTTCGATAATGTCGTCCGATCCGAGTTGCGGAGCTGCGTGTCCAAACCGTCAGTCAGAACAACGATCGCCTTGCGACGCCGCGGCCCTTCCTTCTCCAGCTCTCTCAACGCATACTTCAACGCTTCATAAAAATGCGTCTCGCCGGCACCGTTTGCAATCTCGATCGCGTAATAGGTTTTCGCGCGATCGGTGCCAAACCCCGCTAACGACTTCACCTGTTTATTAAACTGAATGACTGCGACGCGATCTTCAGGCGCAAGCGCGTCGAGAAACCGCTGGCTCGCGAGCTTCAACTGTTGCCGGAAATTGATGGTCGAGCCTGACATATCGAGCATCAACACGAGGCTGAACGGCGCATTAACGGGCTCGAAGTGTTGAATTGGCTGCTTGACGCCATCTTCGTAAACAGTGAAATCGTCGCGGGTTAGCGAAGTGATGGCGCGACCCTGCTTGTCGACGACGCCGACATTCAATTGTATGAGTGAAGTTTCAGTGCGGATAACGTCGTCGACGTCCTGCGCGCGCGCCGGAACGAGAGCAACAAAGACAAAGAGCGTCAAAAAAAACGTTTGATAAAGCGGTTTTAGGTAACGCATAGGAAATCGGTCAGCAAAGTATGCCCGCCCGTCCGAAGTTTTTCAAACGCGCTGATTTCGGACGCATTTGCCCCCGGATCGGTTGCTTTTGCCGGGAATTGTCTATAATGCGAGGACTTTGTCGTTCCTCACAGATTATCGTCCAAATTTTTGTTCGGAATGCGGCGCGAAGATCGTGCGGCTGCGCTGGCGTGTCTGGACCAGCCGGCGATTCTGCGATGCATGTTTCTCGCGGTGGGGTAAAACGCTCCGGCTGCAACGTGTCGCGATCGCTATCGTGCTTCTTCTTCTGGGAGTGTTGATCGGGCGTGGATTCAGACGTGAACCGCCACCGCTCGTGATCCACCGCCCGGTCTCAACCCAGAGCCCACAAACTACTCAATTGGCAGCGCCCGCTGTCGAAGAGACTTACATCTGTGGTGCGAGAACCAGGAAGGGCACGCCCTGCTCGCGTCGCGTGCGTGGTCCAGTGCGCTGCTGGCAGCACAAAGGCGCGAAGGCGATGCTGCCGTTGGAAAAGCTGGTTGTTAAGGAGTAATTGGAGCGTGTTACGATAGCAACCGATTGGAGGACTGCGATGCAAGCTTTAGAAACGCAAACATCAGTCGAAGTCAACTTCTCACCACTCACACGACGCTACACTCTCGAAGAGTTTTGGGCACTGCCCGAACGGGAGGACCGCGCGCACTATGAACTCATTGGAGGTTATCTTTTTATGGTTCCGCCGCCAAACCCGCCTCACGGGTATGTCGCCTCACACATGAACCGCTTCTTAATGCGATTCCTGGACACCAATAAAATTGAAGGAGATGTGCTCTTCCCGCGGGAACCGATTTACGTTCGCGCTGAAGGTTCAACTTACCTTGAGCCGGATATGATGTACGTATCGCGCGAACTGCGACAAGAAATGGGTACGAAGCGGACGTCAGCCGACATCGTGTTTGAATTTATGTCGCGCAGCACGAACATTTACGATCGCACTACAAAGGCTGATACCTATCTGGCCTTAGGTGTGCGCGAGTTGTGGCTTGTGGATCCGTCGAACGAAATTATCGAAGTCCGTCATGCCAGCAAAATCGGCGAGATACTCGTGTGGAAGATCTTGAGTTACTCACACGGGCAGAGTGCCACGTCGCGTGTGCTCGAGGGGTTTGAAGTTCCAGTAACCGACTTCTTCGCAGGATTGAGTTAGACAGGAAGGATTACAAGATTAACAGGATTTGCAGGATATCTTGTTCATCCTGCAAATCCTGTAATCTTGTCTAACACTGGACTGGAATCCGGGCGCGCAGCTAGTTATTCCCTTGCTCTGTCGCCTTCGATGTCTGGCGCCTGTCAATTGTCTTCACCGGCGGGGCGGGCTTCGGGGGAAGCTTCACGGGTGATTTCAGCTTCGCCATCACTTCAGCTATCGCACGCTCGAGTTGTGGATCCTTGCCGGCAATCACTGACTGCGGATCGTTATCAACTTCGATATCCGGATCCACACCGTAGCCCTCGATGATCCACTCACCGGACTTACTCGCAAAGCCCGACTCAGGAACATTCACAATACCACCATCGATTAGTGGACCACGGTTCGTGATACCAACCACGCCGCCCCACGAACGCTTGCCAATCAATGGTCCAAGTCCAGCCTCGCGGAACATCGCCGGGAAAATGTCGCCGTCTGACGCTGAATTCTGGTCGAGCAGCGCCACCATCGGTCCGATGAAGACGCCGTCAGGATATGTGTTCGCGTCGTCGTTGGTCCGCGAATAATTCAACGCCAAAACTTTTCGACGCAAACGCTCGATGAGCATGCGCGAGACGTTGCCGCCGCCATTCGCACGCACGTCGACGATCAGCGCCTCTCGCTTCAGTTGCGGGTAGTACCACTTGATGAACTCGCGGATACCATTCGCGCCCATGTCGGGAACGTGCAGGTAGCCAACCCGTCCATTCGTCGCCTTCGCCACCTTCTCGCGATTGCCATCGACCCAGTCGAGATAGATCAGGTTCTGCTCGTCAGTGATCGGTTTGTAAGACACGGTTCGCGAACCTTGCATCGTCGGAGTCTTATTGATCGTGAGCTGCACCGGATTGTCAGCTTTGTTTCTGAGCAGGCGATACGGATCGTCGTTCGCCTTCAACTCTTCACCGTCGATCGCCAGCACGTAATCACCAACACTCGCATTCACACCAACTTCCGTGAGCGGCGAGCGATAGATGTCTTCCGAGTTATCACCTTCGAAGATCTTCGCGATGCGATAACGTCCGGACTGCTGGTCCAACTCAAAACGCGCACCCGGCAGGCCGGAACGCGGCCGCGGCGGAATCTGGAAATCACCACCGTCGATGTACGCGTGCTGCACCGTGAGCTCCGCGATCATCTCGCTGATCACGTAGTTGAGATCCGAGCGATGCTGCACATACTTCAGCAGCGGCTTGTACTGCTCGCGCAACGCGACCCAGTCGTAGCCGTGCATGTTCGAAACGTAGAACCAGTCGCGATAACGTCGCCAAACCTCGTGGAAGATCTGGTTCCATTCCTCAGTAGGCACGCGGTCCACATACAAACCACTGGTTGCCACTGCCTTCTTCGATCTTTCACCTTGCGGCGTCGCGTCGTAGAGGTTGTAGCCCGGACCCTGTGCGACGAGGATCTTCGAGCCGTCGTCGGAAAGAACGTAACCACGCATATCGTCGACAAGAGTCGTCTCTTTACGATCTTTGATCGCGTAGATGCGCAGCGACGGATTGCGATCGCCCTGGCGACCGTAGTAGCCAGCGCCACCAATCACGTAAAGCAGGTGTCCGGTTTTCGCGGAGAGTCCGAAGTAGTTGTCAGCACCAAGCGGAACACGCGCAACACGATTCGAAATGCCATCGAAGTCGATGTTCATCGTGGCGGGTGGCGCGGGCGGTTTCGGCGCGGCTGCTTCCGGTTTGGCTTCAGCAGGAGCAGGCGACTCGGCCGGTTTCTCTGCGGGCGACGTTGACGGCGAAGCAGCAGGTTTCGCCGCATCGTCCGTCTTTGCGATCGTTACTTCATCACTCTCGGGCGGGAACGGATGCTTGACGTCTTTGCGCAACGCCATCGCGTAGATGTACGTCGGGCGATTCGTCGCGTAGTTGAATTCGATGTTTGAAAGCTGCGGCGCAAACTCTCTGTCACTCAGGAAGTAAAGATAGTTGCCCTGCGGCTCCCACGCGGGATTGTAGGAATTGAAGAAGTCGTCAGTAACGCGTCTGAGCTGCCCGTCATTCGCGCTCCAGATATGTACAGACGCGAACTGGTTCTGATTGACCATCGTGAACGCGAGGAAGTTTCCGCGAGGCGACCAGGTGTAATCACGAATCTGGCCACGCGGCGTATCCGTCACTTCAACGATCTTGCGATCCGCGAGCGTGAGCACGTAAAGCTTACCGTCCTTGTCGCTGAACGCGAGCCGCTTTCCGTCGGGCGCCCACTCCGGTGCATAACGCATTGCGGAGCCGCCCCGCGTGATCTGCTCCGCGGGTTTCGAGCCGTCTTGCGGGATGAGATAAAGCTCTTCTTCCCCACTCTTATCGGATACGAACGCGATCTGCGAGCCATCGGGCGACCAACTGGGCCACTTATCGTGCGCGCTGGATGAGTCAGTCAAATTTCGCGTCGGACCTTTTTCGATCGGAAGTGTGAAGATGTCACCGCGCGCAGTAAACAAAGCGCGCTCACCTTTCGGACTCAAACCGACAGACTCGATCAGATTGGCCGCCGGCACGCGGCTCGGCCGGCTCCAATTACCTTCGGCGGGAACGTTGATCGAAATCGGCGTGCTCTTCTTCGTGCGCGCGTCCATCACCACGAGCTCGCCGTCCATCTCGTAAACGATCTGGCCTTCATTGTCTGAGCTGGGCCAACGCACGTCCCACGATCGGCTGGTGGTGACTTGCGTGGTGCGGCCGCTCGGCACGTTGTAAACGTAAAGATTGAAATGACCGTCGCGATCTGAGTTGTAAAAGATTTGGTCGCCAATCCACATCGCATCGCGCGTGGCGCGTGGACCTTCGGTGATGCGCTTCGCGGCGTTGCTGCTCAGGTTAAAAATGTAGAGCTGATTGGCCTGGCCACCGCTGTAACGTTTTTCAGAGCGGAAGTCGCGCGACTGCGGCGAGTAAACGATCTCGTCGTTGTTAGGCGAGAAGTCGCCGGAACCGGCAGTCGGCATTGGCAGGGCCGATGATGGACCACCGTCGATCGAAACACTGTACAGGCGCGCAATCGGAAGCGACCACGAGTCGCGGAGCGAGCGGAAGATGATGCGCTTGCTGTCTTTGGACCAGCCGAACACCTGGTTGTCCCAGCCCCAGCGCGGCGCTAGTGGTCCCTTCGCGGGATAGAACGTGAGCTGGCGCGGCTCGCCGCCGGAA
>DATHTI010000431.1:0-20551 GCA_035463335.1 Pyrinomonadaceae bacterium
TTTTGTGCCTTTTGTGGCTAAGTCATCATGTCGATCGAGCTGACGCCCGCGCCTGCGACCGTGAGGATCGCTTTGCGGCTGTTCTTGTCGGTCTGCATGCGTCGTGCGGCCGCGCTCAGGAGCTCTTCGCTCGTCTCACCATCATCGGGGAAACAGGCCACGCCGAGGCTCACGCCCAGACCGACCATCGTGCCCGTCCGCACTGAGAAAAGTTGCTCCTCGACTGCATTCCGCATTCGCTCGCTAATCGAAATCGCCATCTTGCTCGACGCCATCGGCATGATCGCGACGAACTCGTCTCCTGCGTAACGAGTCAGTATGTCCATCTGTCTCAACTCGCGACGAACTACGCCGGCAACACTCGCCAGCAAGCGATCGCCGATCGAATGACCATACTTATCATTCACGATCTTGAAGTCGTCAATGTCCATGCAGACGACTGCGACTGGCTCGCGGTTCATCCGCTGGCACTCGGCGATACGCTGTTCGAGCATCATGTAAAAGCCACGAGCGTTTGGCAGCTCGGTGAGCGGATCGATGAGGGCGCTGTCGCGCGTCTTCTCGTAAGTTAAAGCATTGTTGAGCGCGCTCGACGCGTGCTGGCAAACTGATTCCAGCAGACGCACGTGCTCGGTCGAGTAAGACGTGCGACTCTGCGAGTAAAGCGCGATCGCGCCAAACGCGCCGTCCTCACGCTGCAACGGCGACACGAGAACGCAGCGAAAACGCTTCACGACTTCCTCGGGAATACCGATCATATCCAGATCCGGCGAGGCGTTACACATCGAACGCGCGTTGGCAATCACCCAACCCGTAATGCCGTCGCCAATGTTGATACGTCGTCGCTTGAACACCTCGACTTCTTCACCCAGGACGTGCGCCGCGATCGCTTTGCCTGATGGATCGTCGACAAGGTAAATCACACACGTATCGAACGGCACGATTGCTCGCAACTTATTGGCGACGAGAGTAACCGTGTCACTGAGATTGAGCGACGAGCCGATCGTCTGCGCGATCTCGTGTAACGCAAAAACTTCTCGCTGCGCTTCGCTGATCGATCGGAACGGCGAGCCATCTTCCGCAACGCCGAGAATGTCCGGCGCGAGGCCCGCGTCAGGCTTCGTGCTGGTTTGCGTATCTTCCGTCGGCGCAGATGCAACCTGCTCCTTGATGTCCTGCAAGTCGATCATTCGATCAAACTCTTCTACGTGCTCGATGAACTTCTGGACCACCTTCGGATCGAAAGCGCTGCCGACCATGCTCCGCAGGAGTGAAAGCGACTCTTCGCGTTTCATTCCCTTGCGATACGGGCGATCGCAACGAGTGGCGTCGTAGAAATCGACCACAGAGATGATGCGCGCGACGAGCGGAATGGTTTCGCCCTTCAGCCCTTTGGGATAGCCGCTGCCGTCCCACTTCTCGTGGTGATAACGGACGATATCTTCAACCGGGTAAGGGAAGTTGACGCGCTTGAGAATGTCGCCGCCGACTACGGGATGAATTTTCATCTTCGCGAACTCGGCTTCGGTGAGTTTTCCCGGTTTGTTCAGGATGTACTCAGGCACGGCAAGCTTGCCGATGTCATGCAGCAACGCACCGGCGTGCAGCGCCCGCAGCTCGGATTCGGAGACGTTGAAGAGCTTGCCCATCTGCGTGGCGTAAAGCTGTGTGCGGCGAACGTGACCGTGAGTTGTCTGGTCCTTCGCGTCGATCGCAATGGCGAGCGACTCGATCGTGTTCATGTGAATCTCGGCCATCTCTTCGACGTGACGGCGACGCTCGGCTTCAGCGTCGCGGATCTGTTCGAGACGCCGCTCGTTGAAGCGATACAGCAGGTAGACAAGTAAGGAGATCAATAAACCGAGAATGGCGTAAGCGAGTGTCGCGTTCAAAACGGCAGCGTAAAAAAGAAGAGCTGATGCGGCGCCGGCGAGTTTTGTCGTTAAGGTCCAAACGACTGTTTCAGGAGTCGGAATAAATGTGAACTTTCCGGCTTCGAAACTGATAAACCATGCGGTCGCGATCGTGCTGAGAGCGTATTGCAGAGCGGCGACGACGAGTAGCGGGATCAGAAAGACATTCAACGGCAACGCGCCCTGTGCGGGCAGCTCACTCTGTCCCGCAAAAAGATCGATGAGCGCGCCGTACAGAGATGCGGCGATGAAAGTGGAGACCACAGCCATGCCGGTCTTGACCACGACTTCACGGTTCGTAGCAATGCGATAGGTGGAAACAAAAGCGACGAGTGCGGCCAGGAGCACTGCTGGTCCAGCGGTGTTTGACGGCGGCACGGCGTAGAGCATGACCGCGAGCAACACGAATGAATCGGCGATCGATTCGCGGCTGCGAAGAATGCCGTCGTCGCTGGCGACGCGGACGGTTAGCGGGCTCGACGCGATTGCGATTAGTAGCAGCAGTAGCCAGGATCCAATGCCAATGTTTGTGAATAATGCGAGGTCAACAGTGGCGACTGCGGCTGATAAAAGCAAAATAGCGCTCACAACCGAAATTCCGGCCATGAGCGCGGTGCTCTTCCAACTGGTTTGCAGCATTGCTGGGGCCCAATCCTTCGTAAATCAGTTTGTGAGTGGTTTAGCTTGGTATGGTGCCAAACACTGTTGGCACGTGATAAATATAGCGGGATTGTGTTCAGAGTTCAAGCTTGTTCAGAGTTCCTCGTTCAGAGTTCAAGCTTTAGCTTGGTCGTTGGGGGTCGATACGGATACTGATAGCGCCCGCCGGCCACCCGAACAAGCTAAAGCTTGAACTCTGAACGAGCTTGAGCTCTGAACTAGCTTAGAAGTTGTTCGGCGAGCGCTGATGTATCAGTAACTGGTTGTTTGCACGTGAAATGTTCGCAAACGTACGCAGTCGCTAACCCATTGACGAGCGGCCGATTCTCCAGGAGCGGTGTGAACTCAGCGGCCTCCGAGCCTGCGGCCACGACCTTATTCGGCAAATATCGCCGCCACGTCTCGGCCAGCAGCGGCCGAATATCAGCCGCATCTTTGCCCACAATCGCAACCTCTTTCGGCGTCGAGAGCAGGAAATCCGCCGCCGAGTGGGCATACCCGAATCCCGACGGGTAGCGTCGCGTCTGATCCCCAACTTCACGCATGACAGCCGTCGCGAGGTTTCGATAGTTCTCCCGCCCGGTCAGCGTCGCGAGTCTTAACAACACCATCGCCGCTACGGAATTGCCGGACGGCGTCGCGTTATCAAAGTAGTCTTTGGAACGGACGATAAGCTCCTCGTGACTCTTACCCGTGAAGAAGAACCCGCCGCCCTCGTTATCCCAGAACTCTTCAATCATCCGGTCAGCCAGCGCAAGCGCCTCTTTAAGCCAGCGAGCTTCTCCGGTTGTTTCAAATAGCGTGAGCAGACCTTCCGCGAGAAATGCGTAGTCTTCAAGGTACGCATTGAACTTCGCGCGCCCGTCTTTCCACGTGCGCAGAAGGCTTCCGTTTTCACTCAGTGTCGAAAGCACAAACTCAGCATTTCTTCGCGCGGCCTCCGTGTAATCCGGACGATCCAGAACGATGCCCGCCTCAGCGAAGCTCGCCATCATCAGACCGTTCCAGGCGGTGAGTATCTTTTCATCGCGATCCGGTTTGACGCGCTTTTCACGAAGCTCAAACAGGATGCGCTTACTTTCGTTTAACGAGGCTTGCAGCTCACCAACCGGAATGTTGTGCGCCACGGCGACGTCTTCAATCGTGCGTGTGACATTCGGAATGTTCTCGCCTTCGAAATTTCCTGACTCAGTGATGTTGTAGTAATCACAAAAGCGTGCGGCAGCGGTCTTGCCGAGTGCGTCGCGGATCTCTGCAATGTCCCAGACGAAGAACTTTCCTTCGTGACCTTCCGAATCCGCGTCCTGCGTTGAATAAAAACCGCCTTCAGGATGCGTCATCTCGCGCAACACGTAATCGAGAATGCCTTCGACTGTCTCGCGTGCGGCCGGGTCGTCGCTCACCTGGAAATAGTGAAGATAAAGCCGCGAGAGCAGTGCATTGTCGTAGAGCATCTTCTCGAAGTGCGGCACAAGCCAGCGCGAGTCAGTGGAGTAGCGATGGAAACCACCGCCGAGTTGATCGTACATGCCGCCATTCGCCATCTTTATGCACGTGTGGGAAATCATCTGGAGCGCTTCGCGATTGCCTGTGCGAGTGTAAGTGCGCAGCAGGAACTCGAGCGCCATCGCGGGTGGAAACTTCGGAGCGCCGCCAAAACCGCCATTCACCGAGTCGTAATTCCTGATCATGCCGGCGTAAGCAGCATCGAGCAGTTCAGGCTCGATCGGATGATCGGAACCGCCTGTTTCACTCAAACGCCGCAATTCGGTAATCAGCGAAGTGCCGGTTTCACGAATCTCATCCTGACGTTCTTTATAAGCGTCGGCGACGCCGAGCAAGACACGTGGGAATCCCGGAATGTTGTAGCGATCCTGCGGTGGGAAATACGTGCCGCCGTAAAACGGTACTGCATCAGGAGTGAGGAAAACCGTCATCGGCCAGCCGCCATGATGCGTCATCATCTGCACCGCGTTCATGTAGATCTGATCGAGATCCGGCCGCTCTTCGCGATCGACTTTGATGTTCACGAAATGCTCGTTCATGAGCTGCGCAATGTCTTCGTTCTCGAACGACTCATGCGCCATCACATGACACCAGTGACAGGCTGAATAACCGATGCTCAGCAGGATCGGCTTGTTCTCACGCCGCGCTTTTTCGAACGCTTCGTCACCCCACGGATACCAATCGACCGGATTGTGTGCATGCTGCAAAAGATAAGGACTGGTTTCGTTGATAAGATGGTTTGGCATGTCAAGAGATTACACAGATTAGTGGTGTTGGAACAATCGCTGGAATCTGTGTAATCTGTGGCTATGGAACGAGAAACGTTAGAGTTTGATGTCGTGTTTGTAGGCGCCGGCCCGGCCAACTTGAGCGGCGCTCTGCATCTCGCACGACTGGTCAAAGAAGACAAATCCCTCGGCGACATCGAGATCGCCGTCATTGAAAAAGGCGCGGCTGTCGGCTCACACATACTTTCCGGTGCAGTGATGGATCCGAGAGCGCTGCGCGAGCTGATTCCTGATTTTGAAGAGCAGGGCGCGCCACTCGAGTCCCCCGTAAAAGAAGACTATTTTCTTTATCTCACTCCGAAATTCGCGATACGTTCGCCGATCACGCCGCCGCCGCTGAAGAACCACGGCTACTACATCGTTTCACTAAATCGTTTAACTGCGTGGCTCGGTGAAAAGTGTGAAGAAGCGGGCGTAAACATCTTTCCGGAGTTTCCCGGCGCCGATCTGCTTTACGACGACAACGATCGCGTGCTCGGCGTGCGCACCGGCGACAAGGGTATCGACAAAGAAGGGAAGCCGAAGGCCAATTACGAGCCGGGAGTCGATCTGCGCGCGAAGGTGACTGTGCTCGGCGAGGGACCGCGCGGGTCGCTTACAAAACATTTGATCGAGCGTCTCGGCCTCGACGAAGGTCGCGAGCCGCAAACCTACAGTGTCGGCGTAAAAGAGCTTTGGGAATTGCCGGACGATCGTTATCCGACCGGCCGTGTCACACACACGCTCGGTTTTCCTTCCGACACGTCGACGTACGGCGGCGGCTGGATCTACGGCATGCAGAACAATGTCTTGAACATCGGCTACGTCACTGGTCTTGATTACAAAGATCCGCTGATCGATCCGCACGCGGAGTTTCAGCGCTTCAAGACACATCCATACATTGCGCGCCTGCTCGAAGGCGGCAAGATGATTCGCTATGGCGCGAAAACAGTCACAGCCGGTGGTTATTTTGCGATGCCGCGCATGTATGCCGACGGCGTGCTGCTGGCAGGCGATTGTGCCGGTCTACTCAACCCGCAGCGATTGAAGGGAATTCACTCCGCGATCAAAAGCGGAATGCTGGCCGCTGAAGTGATCTTCGAGGCGTTGAAAGCAGGTGATTACTCCGCCAAACAGTTGCAGAAGTACGAACAGGTAGTGAACGACAGTTTTATCGTTCCCGAGCTGCGCAAAGTGAGAAACTTCCACGCCGCCTTCAAGCATGGACGCTGGCTCGGTCTGTTCAATGCGGGCTTGCAGTTCGTCACCGGCGGGCGTGCCTGGGGAATCTTCGATCGAGATCGCGCTGTGCCGGGTCATGAAGAGATGGAGAAGCTTTCGGCGTATGGCTATCGCGGCGACCGGATCGAGCAGCGTTACAAGGATCTGCGTTTCGACGGCAAGCTGACGTTCAACAAGCTCACTGACGTCTATCACGCGGCGGTGGGCCATGATGAGGATCAGCCGGTCCATTTGCACGTGCTCGACACGAATATCTGTTCGACGCGTTGCGCGGAGGAGTACGGCAATCCGTGCCAGCGGTTCTGTCCGGCGGCGGTGTACGAGATGGTTGAAGACGGTGGCAACGGAAAGAGGCGTTTGCAGATCAACTTCTCAAACTGCGTTCACTGCAAGACCTGCGACATCATGGATCCTTACCAGATCATCAACTGGGTCACGCCCGAGGGCGGCGGCGGGCCTGATTACAAAGGCATGTAACCACGGATTTAATCCGCGTCCCCGTCTTCTTTAATACTAAAGTGCACGCGGCCGCGCATCACCTCTTCCAGCGCGATGCGCGTCGGTTTGTGCTTCTGCGGATCGATCTCGATTCGGGGTGACGCGCCACGCTGCAACTGCTTGCTGCGTTTCGCGGCGAGGATGATCAGACGGTACTTTGAATCAACTTCCGGCACGTTACTTCCTTCAACTTCCGTCTCAACTAACTCTGTCGGTGTAGGCACTCTCGATGCTCCTTCAGTCTATGAATCTATCATTGAATCGCTTTTGAATTTCTGAATGACTTCCCGCACCAGCGGCTCCTGGCGCATGCAGCGCGCGCGCTCGGCATAGATGATCGAAGCCAGCTGCGCGGCCGCCCTGTCGATCTCATCGTTAAAGATTACGTAATCAAACGCTGAATACTGTTTCAACTCGAGGGGGGCATTCCGCAAACGCACTTCCAACTCTTGCGCTGAATCAGTGCCACGTGCAATCAGCCTCTGCCGCAGCACCTCATAGGAAGGCGGCAGGATGAAAATACTCACCGAATCCATCAGTAACTGCCGCACGCTCGCCGCGCCCTGCACGTCGACTTCGAGAATGATGTCGGCGCCGGCGGCAGTCTCTCTCATGATCTGCTCTTTCGACGTGCCGTAGAAGTTTCCGTGCACACACGCCCATTCCAGAAACTCACCCGCTGCAACCATCTCGTCGAAAGTGTCACGGCTGATAAAAAAATACTCGCGGCCATCAACTTCACTCTGCCGTGGCGCACGAGTCGTGTACGAGACAGAATAGCTGAGATTATCCACAACAGCCAGCACGTGTCGAATGATGGTGCCTTTGCCGCCGCCCGATGGTGAGCTGACGACGAAGAGAGTACCTCTCGAAGGAGCGTGATTGACTGGTCCAGCCAGTTGCAGTTCTTTCACTTTACTCGACATTCTGAACCTGTTCGCGAAGTTTCTCCACTTCCGCTTTAATCGCTAAACCTGCCTCCTTGATTGCGAGATCCGTAGATTTCGAAAGCGTCGTGTTGGCCTCGCGATTTAGCTCCTGCAGGAGGAAATCGAGCATCTTTCCTGCCTCGCCGGGAGCATTGAGGGCTTCCTGAAACTGCGACAGATGGCTGCGTAAACGGACCATCTCTTCACTGACGTCACTACGGTCCGCGAGATAGGCCACTTCCTGGGCCAGTCGCACCGGATCGATTTCAACAACCTGGCCGCCGCGGTTCAGCAGCTCGCCGATACGTTTTTGCAATCGCAGGCGATATGCGTCGGCGAGACCGGCGGCAGACGACTCGATGATCGGAACGAGCGTCTCGATCTTTTGTACGCGCTCGCGCAGCTCCTTCTTGAGCGCTTCGCCTTCCTGCTCGCGCATTCTTTCGAGCTCGTCGAGGGCCTGGTCCAGGGCACGATCCAGTGCGGCCGTCATTCGTTCGTCGATGCCGTTGCGCGCGGGTTGTAGCGCGCCGGGGATACGTGCGATGACGTTGATGTCGAGCTCGCCGGCGATATCGAAATCCTGCTGAAGCTGCTTCAACGCGCTGACGTAGCCGGCAATCAGAGGACGATTGATCTCGTAGGCGATTTGCGTCACGCGTTCCATGCTGACGGTGACGTCGACGCGCCCGCGCGAGAGTCTTGAAGAGATGCGTTTTTTAATCGACGGTTCGAGAGAGGCGAGCTCGGAGCCGACGCGAAGATGTATATCGAGAAATCTATTATTGACGGTCTTCAGATCGACAGAGACGGAGAAGTCGTCTCCCGCCACCATCGCCTTGCCGTATCCGGTCATTGATTTCATGGTTTTTATTTAACTCTGAACGAGCAGATCCTCTTCCTCGTCCGCAAATTGCAACTCGTAAAGCTTTCGATATTGCCCGCCCTTGGCAAGCAATTCTGCGTGCGTGCCCATCTCGATAATGCGTCCGGCTTCCATCACGACGATCACATCTGCACGTCGCACGGTCGACAGCCGGTGCGCAATTACAATCGTGGTGCGATTTCGGACCAGGTTACTGATCGCACTCTGGACCAGGCGCTCCGACTCCGCATCGAGCGCAGACGTAGCCTCGTCGAGAATCAGTACTGGCGCATTTACCAGAATTGCACGGGCGATAGCGAGCCGTTGGCGCTGGCCGCCAGAAAGAAAGATGCCCCGCTCGCCGACAATCGTATCGTAACCGTCAGGTAATTCGCGAATAAAGTCGTGCGCAAATGCGATCAGCGCCGCCTCTTCGATCTCGATATCGGTCGCCTCGGGCTTGCCGTAAGCGATGTTATGACGAACGGTGTCGTTGAAGAGCACTGTCTCCTGCGTGACGAGTGCGATCTGTTTTCTCAAGCTGGAAATCGTCGCGTCGCGTATATCGATGCCGTCCCACAAGACTGCGCCGGAGCTTGGATCGTGAAAACGAGGCAGCAGCTTTGTCAGCGTCGACTTACCACCGCCTGACTGGCCCACCAGGGCCACCATCGTGCCCGCTTTTATTTTCAGACTGACATCACGCAGCACGGACTTCGTCTCATTCGTATAACCAAACGAAACGTTGCGCAGCTCGATCTCTTTCTTCAACGGCGGCAATTCGCTCGCGCCGGGTTTCTCTTTGATCACTGCATGCTCGTCCATCACTTCCCACACGTGATGCGCGGCGGCGAGCGCCTGCTCCATGCTGTTTTGCAGTCGCGAGAGCTTCCGCATCGGGTCGTAACTGCGGAACAGAAAGAAGAGGAACGTGACGAACTGCGACGTGGTCATGCGTTCCGCGATGATCTCGCGCTGGCCAAAGAACAACAGCAGCACGACAAACAGGATCCCGATCATCTCGATCGTCGGCGGTGAAGCACCCGCGATACTCGCACTCCGCAGATTAGCGCGCACAATGCGCCTCGCGACTTTACTGAAACGTTCCGACTCGCGCTTCTCCGCGCGATACGCCTTGACAATCCCCTGGTTGGCAAGCGCTTCCTGCGCAGTGTCAGTCAATTCTTTGCTGCCTTCAAAACTCTCACGCGCGAGGTTACGCAGCGCCCGGCCAAACTTCGCCGTCAGCACGGCAATGATCGGAGCAATCAAGAGCGATCCAAGTGTGAGTCGCCAACTGTAAAAAAAGGACGCGCTGAGAAAAAAGACAAGCGTGAAACTCTCGCGCAGCATGTCGCGAATCGTGCTCGTCACTGCTGTCTCGATCGCGGCGGCGCTGGAGACGAGTCTCGAAACGAGATAGTTGGTACGATGTCGCTCGAAAAAGGTGGCAGACTGCGCCAGCAAGTGGCTATATAGATCCTGGCGCAATTTGAGCACGGCTGACTGGCCAATTCGTGCCATCAGGTAAGTTGAAAAATATTCCGCGATGCCCTTGGTGAGCGTGAAAACGATCAGCAGGATCGAGATCATTTTCCAGGCGCCGAGCGGGGCTTCGGGAATTAGACGTTGCAGGCCGAAAATCGTCGGGGTACGCTGGCCAACGCCCTGAACAAAAGCCTGATCGAAGATTGGTACGATCAAACTGCCGGTGGCAGTCTCGAGTAAACCGACGAGGAGCATCGCCAGAATGGCCAGTGTGAAGATTGGCCAGTGAGGTCGCAAATACTTTAACAGGCGGCGAAGATCACGCATCTCTGGTTGCGAAAATCTCTGATCAGTTGCTATAAAGGGAGGTAGAAAAACGGCCAAAATCCGTAAGAAAGAACTATACTTACCCCCACTTCTTTGCGTCAAGGCTGACTGATTTGCTCGATTTCTTTCTGGGCGTGAATTCATGCAAATCTTTTCGCCGCATGAGTCTGCCCCAAATTAGGTTATAATCTCCGCTAACAACTGCGGGCGATTTAGATCCCCTCCGACAGGATCAGACATTTGGCACAGCAAGCGACACCAAACACTAAGCACGCGGGTAAACGTCTTCTCATCGCAGATGACGATACCGATATGAGACTTCTCCTGGCCGAGTACTTTCGCCGGCTGGGCTTTCAGGTGGAAGAGCGCGAAAGCGGCATGGCGGCACTCGAAGCCACCATCGCGGGACGATTCGATTGTTTCATCTTCGATGTTTCGATGCCGGGCATGTCCGGCATCGAGCTGCTCAAACGAGTTCGCGATCGCGGCATTCAAACTCCGGCGCTATTCCTAACTGCGCACGATGCACTGTCAGACAAGGTTGCGGGTTTCGAAGCAGGGGCCGACGACTATCTCGCGAAACCGTTTAGTCCGCGCGAGCTGGAATACAGAGTCGAGGCACTGTTGCGACGCGGCGGAGCCGCGCCACAGGAACCGGACGGCGAACGCATCGAGGTTGGCGATCTTGTGATCGATAAACGTCGTCATGAGGTGATGCGAAACGGATTCCGTGTCGATCTGACACCGCTCGAGTTTCAGATTCTCGAGCTGCTCGCGTCTGAGCCAGGGCGAGCCTGGTCCAGAAACGCGTTGCTCGATCGAGTTTGGAGCACTGATTATGAAGGGTACCAGCGCAACATCGATCCACACATCAATCGTCTTCGTAAGAAGCTTGAGACCGATCCGAAAAATCCACGATATGTCCTGACTGTTCGTGGTGTTGGTTACAAGCTGAACGAGATTCCCTGATGCTTTGGTGGGTCGGAACAGGGCTGATACTCGCGTGGGTTATTCTCCGGTTCGTCAAACCGAGTGGGTGGATTCCTATTTTGCTGCTCTCTGGGATCTGCTGCCTGATCGTCCAAATCGCAGCCTACCGTAAAACGAGGAGCCACAGATAATCCGTGTGATCTGTGGCTAATTTCGTCTTGACCTCCTCACATCCATCGGCAACAATGCGGCCGTTTGAGGCATCAAGAAAATAGTAGTTCTAGCCACTTTCCCAGATTTCAGCACCAGGAGTCGTTTCGCCATGACTTTTAGACGCATTGGTCGGCATCTCGTTTTTGCGCTCAGTGCTTGCTTAGTGTTTGTATCCATCGCAGTTGCCCAGGACGTCGAACGTAAGACCGTAGCTATTACTTACCCTCTGGACGAAACGGTTACAGTCAAGTTTCGCGGCACAACCATGTTGCCGCGCCTGAAAGGTGAGGCGAAGGTCAAACGCGCCGGACGTCGCGGCACGCGGGTCGAGCTGAAGGTCGAGGATCTGCCGCGCGCATCCGAGCTGGGCGGCATTTACACCACTTACATTCTCTGGGCCATCTCGCCCGACGGGCACGTCGACAATCTCGGCGAGATCAAACGCGGTGGCAGTGTCTTTGTTGATTCCAAGATCGACGTCACCACGCCGCTTCAGACGTTCGCACTCATCATGACCGCCGAGCCACACTTCCTGATGAAAGTGCCAAGCCGCATGGTCGTGATGGAGAACCTGCCGCCTCAGAAACCGAACGGCAGCCAGGTTGAAACTGTTGACGTGCGCTACATCGGCAATTCGAGTGACTACTTCCGCACCGCGCGGGTGCCTGAGATCGCCGATGCTGACTATCGCCAGACTCCGGTCTCATTACTCGGCGCGCGGCAGGCAGTCAATCTCGCGAAGTATGCCGGCGCGACGCAGGATGCACCGAATGAATTGCGGACCGCTGAAGATCATTTGCAGGCCGCGGAGAAGGCCTGGCGCCTGAATCAGCCGGTGACCGAGGTTGATCTCGAAGCGCGAAAAGCAACTTCGTCAGGTCAACATGCTGAAGAAGTTGCGATAGCACGGAAGGCTGCACGGCTCAATCGTGAAGAGATTCGTCGACGTGATGAGGCAGTGCGAAGCGCTGAGCAGAGTGCAGAGGCGTCGCAGCGTGAGGTGGCCATGCTTCGTGCGGCACTTGAAAAGGAGCAACGCGCACGTGAGCTCGCTGAGCGCGACGCAGGCACTGCGAACGATCAGCTACGCGAGAAGCGAGTCGAGATTGCGCAATTGCGTGACGAGATCGCAACGCTGCGTGCTGACAGCGACGCTGCGAAGTTGAAACTTGCACGGCTCGAAGGTGAAAAACAGGCTGAGACGGCGCGGGTTGAAGCTGAGCGCCGGGCAGTAGAAAGACGAGCAGCGGAAGCGAACCTGAAGGAGACGCTCGCGAAGTACGGCACGTTGAAAGAGACTGCGACTGGTTTCAGGCTGGTATTGCCGGAAACTATTTGGACCAATGCACGCACCGCGACATTGTCCGCTGCGTCGTCAGCGAAGCTTGAGCCGCTCGCGGCCTTGCTGGCCAGCAATCCCGATTATCAGATCCTGATCGAGGCTTATACTGACAACAAGGGTAACGAGGTCTCGCTACAGCAGCTAACGCAGGAGCGTGCGCGCGTGTTGTCGGATCGCTTTCAATCGGCGGGTGTGGATCCGATGCGCATTCAGGCGAACGGCATGGGCGCTTCGAACCCACTCGCGCCAAACACGACGGTTGCTGGTCAGAGGAGGAACCGCCGCGTCGAGATAACGTTCACCTCGCCACCGGGAAGGACGGCGGCAAATTAGTGCCGTCGTCTTAAACCGCGGATTAAGCGGATAAAACGCTGTTCGATGTCCCCACTCGATCCCCTCGAAATTCTCCAGGTCATCGGCTACAGCATCGGCGCGCTGCTGCCGCTCTGGATGCTGTTCCAGCTCGTCACCCACCGCAGCAAGCTGACCAACATCGAGCGCCTCCTCGCATTACTCGCCCTCACAATGGGCGGGTGGCACACCAGCAATCTCGCCATCACGCTTCACGGTCTCTTCGATCTCGGACCGGACACGTGGACCACGTTGCTGCGCGTCGCCGACACGATCTCCGTTGTCAGTATCACTTTTGCATACTCGTTTTTATTACACGTTCACCTTCATCTCTGGGCCAACGCACATGGCCGCTCGCTCAACCGCAGCGAACATCTGCGTGTTTACCTTTCTGACCTCCCAACGATTTTTCTGCTCGTCGCCGTGCCGACCCTCTGGACCGGCGACTACGCGCCCATGTTCACGAAGCTCTCGTTCTTCGTGATCCCCTTCGCTTTCTGGATTGCATATGTATTGGGTTTGATCGCGCTGACCGAGCTGCTGATCGCGAGAAGGAGCAAGAACCGCAGCGAGAAACGCATTATGGGCACGCTCGCGGCGTCGTTCATCGGTGTCGGCGTCGTTATCTTTGCCGCGCTTGCGGCTGGCGTCGGTGAAGGGACAACGGCGGGACTCTACCTCAAGACGCTCGCGAACCTCGGCTCGCTGCTGCCCTCAGTCCTGCTCGCGTACTACATCTATCGCTACCGCTATCTCGAGATCATCATCGAAGAGAGTCTTGTCGTGGTCACGTTTGCGACAGTCGTGTTGACGGTTTACGTCTTCGGCATTCGCACGATTGGCGATTGGATGACGCAGCGTTACGGAGTCAGGCCGGGGCTGGTCGAAGCGTTGCTCATACTTGCCCTCGCATTGCTGGCAGCGCCATTGCGCGGCTTCCTGGCCCAACGGTTTCGCAAGCTGTTTGAACGTGAAGCTACGCTTTACAAAGAAATCGTGGCGCGCATCGGCTCATATGCGGGCCAGTACAAAGACCTTTCTGATCTCCTGCACTTCGTTGAAGAGCGGACAACGGAAGCGCTTGGCCTGCGGCGGCTCAAGATCTTCGTCGGTGATTCTGAATCGGAAGCGTGGGTGCAGGAAGTACTTGAAAAGTCGAAAGAGAGCGGCTGGCTACCAGTTGAAGACGAAGCGGTTTTGAATGAGCAGAGCTTCAAGCTCGCGTATCCGTTGCGTCGTGAAGATAAGGTGCAGGGATTGTTGGCACTTGACGCAGCGTCGGCGAGTTTGACGCCTGATGCGCGTTCGATCCTCGCTTTGCTGGCAGACCAGGTTGCCATCGCGATCGATGATTCACGGCTGCTCGAAGAGAACCTGAGACTCGAACGAGAGCTCGCGCAACGTGAGCGCCTCGCCGCGCTTGGTCGCATGGCCGCGACGGTGGCCCATGAGATCAAAAACCCACTGTCTGCCATCAAGTCGATCGCGCAGGTGATGCGTGAAGACGAGAACTTGCGCACTGAATACGAGCGCGACCTCGGCTTGATTGTTGGCGAGACTGATCGTCTGAGCCAGAGTGTGACGCAGTTGTTGAGTTTTGCGAGGAAGGAGAGTCCGGCGGGACAGCCGCTGAGCGTTGATGAGCTCGTGCGATCGGTCGTCGATCTTTTTCGGGCCAGTGCGAAGGAGCAGGGAATCGTCCTCGACTTGCAAGTGAAGGTTGAGGCGGAGCTGGCGGGCAGATCTGTATCGGCGTTGCGAGATGCGTTGTCGAATTTGTTGCTCAATGCGTTACAGGCGACGCCGCAGGGTGGAAGAGTTGAGCTGATAGCAGCTCAGTCGGATGGTGAGCTTGTGATTAGTGTGCAGGATAGTGGCTCGGGTGTGCCGGTAGATCTGCGCGAGAGGATTTGGGAGCCGTTCTTCACGACGCGGCAACGCGGGACGGGATTAGGGTTGGCGATCGTGCGTAAGCGTGTGCAGGAGGTTGGCGGAACGGCGGTGCTTGTTAGCGGGAATGGCGGTGGTGCGTTGTTTCAGTTGCGCCTGCGGATGTAGACGTTACATCCACAGATTACGCAGATCTGTGTAATCTGTGGATGATGGAACTTTCGTCGCAAGCGTGCGTGTTAGGGTTTGACCTGACGACCTATCCGTTGAAGGAGAACGACCCGCAATGAAGATCAAAAGCTTTCTAGCCGCGATGCTGCTCGTGCTGTGTGCTGCCGTATGTTTGAGCGCTCAAACGCAGGCTCCATCACCCGAAAGAAACGACGAAACAAATCTCGAAACTCAACTTTACCTGCTCATCGGTACGAACCAGGAAGTTGATAACGTCAAACTACCCGTGTCACTCGAGCCTGTCGTGAAGGAGCTGCGCTCGACACTACCGTTCAAGAATTATCGTCTCGCAGCTACGATGATTAATCGCGTGAAGAATGAAGGCCGTCTGGATCTAAGCTGGGTCGGTGGAACACTGAGCGCGCCGACCGGCGCTGCGTCCGCAATAACGCCGAGCTTCAGCCAGTTCAAAGTGAGACAAATCAAGCTCGTGCATAACTCCGAGAACCAGCCGGTGGTCCAGATGCTGGGATTCAACTTCGGCGCGCGCATTCCGATCCAGACGCCCGGCGCGATCGCCGCGAACGGTGCGGTGGCTCCAACCGTGGCTTACGAGAACACAGGAGTGTCTACCGACATCAGCATGCGCGAAGGCGAGCCGGTGATTGTTGGCACGCTCAACATTGGCCCATCGGGCGACGCGATCATTCTCGTCGTTGCAGCAAAGCGAACCCAGAAGTGACGCAACCAGATCTGTGGCACGCAACACGCTAGGAGTTTAGGGCCGCACGGCCCTAAACTATTCAGGAAGTGAGAAAAGACGCGTTGCGATTGATGATTGTTGACGACGAGGAGGCCGCACGCTACGGCATGCGGCGAGCCCTCTCCACCTTCGGCTATAACATCACTGAAGCAGGTTCCGCCGAGGCCGCCCGGGCCTTACTCAAACAACACGAGCCCGACCTGCTCCTCCTCGATGTAAACCTTCCCGGCCTGAGCGGACTCGATTTTCTCCGCGAGCTCAAAAGCGCAAACGGCAATGCACCGCTCGTGATCATCGTCACCGCGCACGGCTCCGAACGCATGGCCGTCGAAGCCGTCAAAGCCGGCGCGCACGATTACATTTCCAAGCCTTTCGAGCTCGACGATCTGCGGCTCGTTATCAAAAACGCTGCCGAGACTATTCAACTACGCCGCGAGAATTATTCACTGCGACGCCGGATCGAAGTCGAGCGCTCGCAGCGTGGCGCACTTATCGGCAACTCGGACGCGATGCAGAAAGTCCGCGCAATGATCGATAAGGTCGCGGAGACTGATGCGACAGTGCTTGTGCGCGGTGAGTCAGGCACGGGCAAGGAGCTCGTGGCGCGTGAGCTTCACGAGCGCAACACCGTGCGCCGCAACGCTTCCTTCGTCGCCGTTAATTGCGCCGCACTGCCTTCCGAATTGATTGAATCAGAGCTTTTTGGGCACGAGAAAGGCGCGTTTACGGGCGCGGCCGCGCGGCGGGAAGGGAAGTTTGAACAGGCTGACGGCGGCACGTTGTTCCTCGACGAGATCGGCGACATGAGCTCAACCGTGCAGGCAAAACTGCTGCGCGCGTTGGAAGAAAGGCGGATCGAGCGCCTTGGGGCAAATGAATCGATTCCGGTTGACGTGCGGATTGTGAGTGCGACGCACCGCCCACTCGAACAGGAGATCACGAACGGTAACTTCCGCGCGGATCTCTTCTATCGTTTGCGTGTCGTCACTGTTGAAATTGCGCCCCTGCGCGACCGTCGCGAAGACATTCCACTACTGGTTGAAACCTTCATGCGTCTCGCCGCCGAGCGTTATGAGCTGCCGCAGCGTTCACTCAGCCAGGGCGCATTACGGCGCCTGATGGAGTACAACTGGCCCGGCAATGTGCGTGAGCTGAAGAACACGATCGATCGCGCGGTGATCATGGCCGATGGCGACGAGATCGCACCGAGAGATCTGCCTGATGAAATCACCGCGGGCATTTCGAAAAACGGCATAGTCGAGGGCAGCGAGGCTGAGACGGATGGCTTGCGAGTGCCGTTTACGGCTGACTTCCGCGAAGACCGGCGCGAGTTTGAACGTCGCTACATTACGCGCTGCCTCGAGTACACTCAGGGAAACGTGACCCGCGCAGCCGAGATTCTGGACATGCACCGGCAGTCGCTGCAACATAAGTTGAGACAGCTCGGCCTCGGCCGTCGCTACGTCTCCGTATCCGGCGACGCGCAAGATAATCCGGACAGTTGACGTAAAACCCATCCACAGATTACACAGATATGAAGGCTAAATTCGACGCAATCCTTCAACCTGAACAAGCGAAATACCTGGACCAACTGCTGACGCAGGGCGATCCTTTGCTCGCCGAGATGGAGGCTTACGCAGCGGAGCATCGCGTGCCGATTGCCGATCGCGAGGTGGCGCGGTTCGTGGAGATCACCGCGCGCATCTCTGGTGCACGCAAGGCGCTCGAGATCGGAATGGCGATCGGATACACGGTGGTCCATCTCGCGCGCGGCATGGGTGAGAACGGCCTCGTGGTTACGATCGAGCCGAGCGACGAGATGATTAGCGCGGCGACAGGCTATCTCAAACGCGCGGGGCTGTTAGATCGAGTTGAGATCGAACGCGGCAAGGCTCTGGAAGTCATGCCGAACCTGGAAGAGACTTTCGATCTTTTGTTCATCGACGCGCTGAAGGAAGAATACTCACAATATCTCGATCTCGGTTTGCAGCGTTTGCGGAGTGGGGGCGTCGTGATCGTAGACAATCTGCTGTGGGGCGGAAAAGTCGCGACCGGCGATACCGAGAGTTCGACGGTGGCGCTGCGAGAATTCAATGAATACTTCATCAACCATCCACAATTGATCGCAGAAATATTGTCAGTCGGCGACGGCCTCGGCTATGCAGTCAAAACATAGCCATAAAAAGGCATAAAAGTTAAGACCACAAAAAAGCACATAACGAATTTGGCCGATAGAGGCCAAACTAATTATGTGCTTTTTGTGCCTTTTTGTGGCAAACTTCCACTCGACTCTTCTTGCGGGTTTCCTCTAGCTCGCGCTTGAACACAAACTGACTGGTTATTTGAGTCGGAGGTGCGCCGATGAGTAGTGGCAAGTTTAAACAAATTGTTGGACTCGTCTTGCTGGCGTCGCTGGCGTTCTCAAATTATTCATGCACTATCGCATCCAGTAACGAAGAGTTTTTCGGCACTACCACTCCTCCTTCGCGCAATATTTTTAGGTACGTCACCGGCGACGAGCCCGCATCGCTCGATCCCGCCATCGGTAACGGCCAACCCGAAGCGCGAATTTACATGGCGCTTTACGAAGGCCTCGTTGAATACAACCCGAAAACACTTGAGCCCGAGCCGGCCTTAGCAGAGCGCTGGCACATCAATAACGACTCATCCGAATTTACTTTCCACTTACGCACCACGGGCCGTTGGTCCAATGGCGATCCAATCGACGCAAACGACTTTGTCTACAGTTTCAGGCGAGCACTCGATAAGAAGACGGCCTCGCACAATGTTTCTCTCACTTTATATTTAAAATACGCGCAGGCAGTTAACGAAGAGGAAGTGTTTGTCCGCGATCAGCAAACCGGTCAGTTCCTTCTGGCAAAAGATTTCGAGGAGAACCCGCCACCTGACCCGATTTCCAGCAGCCCCATCGATCCGGCAAAAAATGAGTATCTCCCCGATCCAAACGAGACGACTCCCGATCCGGACACTGCCTTTCACCATCAGATGCACACGCCGTTGCGACTGACGCTTCCGGGGGATGAGAAGTCGCGTACCAAGAGTCTTGAAGCAAATCCAAAGTTGAAGGCCGCTGTGGCGGGCAAAGAGTTCGTCCCCGTAAGGCCCGAGGATCTCGGTGTTGAAGCTGTCGACAAGTACACCGTGCGGCTCTACCTGAAACAACCGGCGCCATTCTTTTTAGGCTTACTCGCGTATCAGGTTTTCCGGCTTGTGCCGCGCAAAGTAGTTGAGCAATGGGGCGATCAGTGGACGCAGCCGGAGCACATCGTAACTTGTGGCCCATTCAAGCTTAAGACGTGGGTGCCTTACGACAAGATCGTTCTCGAACGCGATCCGATGTACTGGGACGCGAAAACGGTCAAGCTCGACGAGCTTCACTTCTATCCGATTCTCGACAACGCCACCGTAATGAATCTCTACAAGGTGGGCGAGCTTGATGCAGTCTACAACCGTGCAGTACCGAATCCGTGGCTTCACATCATTAGGCAGAAGAAAGACTACATGGACAGGCCAGAGGCGGCGATCGATTACCTGATCATGAACACCACTAAACCACCATTGGATAATGTAAAGGTTAGAAAGGCGTTCAATCTCTCGATCGATAAAGAGGCATATGCGAGCTGGCGCCGGATCGTAAAACCGCTTACTGCATTTACGCCGGAGGGAATTTTTGCCGGTTACCCACAGCCGAAAGGAGCGCCCTTCAATCCAGCCGAAGCGCGCAGGCTGCTCGGCGAGGCAGGTTATCCGGTCGTGCAAAACTCAGACGGCAGTTTTTCGTGTCCAAAGTTTCCAGTGGACCAGGTCGAATTTATCTACAATAGCCAGGCAGCAAACAAGTCAGTAGCTGAGTGGATGCAGGCACAGTGGAAACAGAACCTTGGCATTACTGTCGGCCTCAGAAACATGGAGTGGAAGACTTTTCTGGATCAGCGCGCCAAACTCGAATACAAAGGATTTGCTCGTGGAGCTTTCGGCGCCGATTATATGGACCCATTCACCTTCCTGAGTATTTTTTACACGTCGGGAGACAACGGTACCGGCTGGGTTGATCCAAAATATGTCGCGATGCTGGATGAAGCCAATCGCACTCTCAGTCACGACAAGCGTTATGAGTTGCTTGCCAAGGCGGAAGCTTACATGCTTGATAACCAGCCGATTATTCCGATTGATTCACCGTCAGTGAATTGGCTGAAGAAACCTTACGTGAAAGGCATGTATCCGAATCCAGGCTCTTTGTTCGCGTGGAAATATGTTTACATCGAACGCGACCGGGCGAAGTGGGATTACGGCACGCCGAGTTTGACCGCGGAGTAGCGCGGTGAACGCGGATCTTGAGTAACGAATGTTTCGGTTCATTGTCAAACGACTCCTGGTAACGATCCCGACGATCCTCGTCGTGATCTCAGTCACGTGGGTCTTGATTAAACTCGCACCTGGAAACTTCTATTCGGGTGAGAAACCGCTGTCTCCTGCCGTCGAGAAAATCATTCGCGAAAAATACGGCCTCGACAAACCCTGGTACCAGCAATACGGGAAGACGATGTGGACCATCATTCGTCATCTCGACTTCGGCACGTCCCTGAGATACGAAGGCCAGTCAGTCAATACGATCATCAAACGCGCGCTGCCTGTTTCCGCAACCGTCGGGATCCTTGCTTACCTGCTGGAGCTG
>DATHTI010000432.1:0-8774 GCA_035463335.1 Pyrinomonadaceae bacterium
TCGCTCGAGACTCGGATGCAGCGTGTCGCCCACTTCAGCAACTGCTTTTGCCTCAGCCGGAAAGTCGCAATAGCTCGTGCGTCCGACGAGGCGGTTACCCGCGCCGACAGCGAACACGATCTCCGTAAGGTTCGGCGCAAGCGAAACTACTCGATCAACTTTGGCAGGAATGTTAACTCTTCGCCCGGCATCGTCAGTAATCTCGCGAGTCGCACCCTCGTTCGCAGTTCCTTTCGGAGTACACGCAGAAATCAACGTGAGGCAGGCAACAACCACGAGCCACGTGAATGTAAACAAAGAATAGTCGCGACGAGGAAACACAGACCGCCCATAATAAATCATTTGTGCTTTTTGTGCCTTTTTGTGGCCAACACTTTTTTCCGCTAAGATGCCCGCAATGATCAAAACAGTAGAGTGGACAAAAGACGGCGTGCGCATGCTGGACCAGCGCCTGCTGCCATCCGAAGAAACTTACCTGATGCTGCGTTCCTACGACGAAGTGGCGGAAGCCATTCGCAAGATGGTGATTCGCGGCGCACCGGCCATCGGAGTCGCGGCCGCAATGGGAATCGCGCTCGGTGCGAGTCAATCAGTCGGAACCTCCGTCGCCGACCTCGAAGATGATTTGTCATACATCTGCGAAGTGATGGGTAAGACGCGCCCTACCGCCGTAAATCTGTTCTGGGCCATCGAGCGCATGCGCGCGACTTTTCAGCGAATCAAACAACTGGGCGACGTCGAAGAAGTGAAGAAGATCCTCGTCGCTGAAGCACTCGCGATTTTTGAAGAAGACATCGCGGCAAATCGCGCGATCGGTCATCATGGTGGACCACTAATTCCCGACGGCGCCACCGTACTCACACACTGCAACGCCGGCGCACTCGCGACTGCGGGCGACTATGGTACAGCTCTGGGAGTGATACGCGGCGCACGCGATGCCGGCAAAAAGATTGCAGTTATTGCGGACGAAACGCGACCGTTTCTCCAGGGCCTCAGACTCACTGCGTGGGAGCTGGCGAAGGACGACATTCCCGTCACGGTGATCACCGATAACATGGCCGGGCATGTGATGAAGAGCGGGAAAGTGGACGCCGTTGTTGTTGGAGCTGATCGCATCGCCGCAAATGGCGACACGGCAAACAAGATCGGAACTTATATGGTGGCAGTCCTCGCGCGCGAGCACGGCGTGCCGTTCTATGTTGCAGCGCCGCTGACAACGCTCGATCTGTCGCTGGCTTCGGGTGATGAAATTCCGATTGAGGAAAGAGATTCGATGGAAGTGACTCACATCCGCGACCACCAGCTCGGACCAGACGGCGTGAGTGTTCACAATCCGGCGTTCGATGTGACGCCGCATCAATTTATCACGGCGATCATTACTGATAAGGGTGTGGCGCGACCGCCGTACCTGAAGAGCTTAAAACAACTGTTCGAAGACCCGCGTTAATTCGCGTTCATCGGCGGCTAAAACGACTATTCTTCCACCAATCGATCGTGCGTTGGAGTCCCTCGCGCAGCTCGACCTTCGACTCGTACCCGAGAAACCTCCGTGCGAGCGTGATGTCGGCAAGACTGTGCTTCACATCACCGACACGCGACGGCAGATACTCCGCGGTAACGTCCTGCTTCCCAGTCAAATCCTTCAACTCCGCAAGCAATTCGTTCAACGTGATCTGCTGCCCGTTCGCGATGTTGATGACTTTACCCGACGCGTCTTTCGCTGACGCCGCACTCAAATTCGCTGCCACAACGTTGTCGATGTACGTGAAATCGCGCGACTGCTCGCCGTCGCCATAGATCACTGGTTTCTCACCTGACAAAAGCGCGCTGATAAATCGCGAAACAACTCCCGAATACTGAGAGCCCGGATCCTGTCGTGGTCCAAAAACATTGAAGTAACGCAGCGACACCGTCTCCAAACCATAAACGCGCGAAAACACCTGGCAGTAATACTCACCAACCAGCTTCGCCACCGCGTAAGGCGATAGGGGATCCGGCGACATCTGCTCAGCCTTCGGCAGCGTCGGCTGATCGCCGTACGCCGAGCTCGAAGCCGCATAGATCACACGTCTGACTCGTTTATCGCGAGCCGCCATCAGCAGGGAAAATGTTCCGTCAACAGATGCGACGTGTGTTTGTTTCGGCTGTTCAACCGAACGCGGTACTGACGGAATCGCGGCTTCGTGGAACACCACCTCGACACCGTCGAGTATCTTGTCCAGCAACGCTTCATCAGCGACGCTGCCCTCGATAAAGTCGAGATCTCCGCCGATCTCATCGAGGTTCTCGCGATGCCCGGTGGACAGATCGTCCAGCACGCGTACGCGCGCGCCGCTCGCCATCAGGCCCGCAGCGATGTGTGACCCGATAAACCCCGCTCCCCCAGTTACCAGCGCTGTCCCCGTCAATGGCATTTGCTTGACTGTTTACCTGCCAACCCCAACATATTCAAAACCGAACTCTCGCATGTCTTCCGGATCGTAGATGTTTCGCAAGTCCGCAATCTTCGGCGTCGTCATCAGATCGCGAATGCGAATCATGTCGAGCGCGCGAAACTGGTTCCACTCCGTAACGAAGACGAGCGCGTCCGCGCCTTCCACTGCTGCATATTCGTCGTCGGCATAAACGATCTCGGGCAGCAGTTTCATCGCTTCATGCCTGGCCACGGGATCGTACGCGCGGATCTTCGCGCCCTCTGCGAGCAGGTTGCGAATGATACCGACGGCGGGTGCCTCGCGCATATCATCAGTCTCTGGTTTGAAAGCGAGTCCGAGCACGGCGATTGTCTTGCCCTGGAGTGGTCCAACAAGCTTCCGGATCTTGGTCAACATCAGCTCGCCCTGTCGATTGTTCACTTCGATCACTGCGTCGACGATCATCGACGCGGACTCGTATTGTCGAGCGACTGACGAAAGCGCGCGCGTATCTTTCGGGAAGCACGAGCCGCCAAAGCCGGGCCCGGGATGCAGAAACTTACTGCCGATACGTTTGTCCATGCCGATCGCGCGGGCCACATCGTGCACGTCGCAACCGATCTTGTCGCAAAGGTTTGCGATCTCGTTGATGAACGAAACCTTCGTCGCGAGGAAGGCATTGGCCGCATATTTTGTGAGCTCCGCCGCTTCGAGCGACGTGATCACAAACGGCGCCTCGATCAGGTAGAGCGGGCGATACAGGTCTTTCATGATCGCGATCGCTTCTTCATCACGGCTGCCAATCACCACGCGATCGGGACGCATGAAGTCGTTGATAGCGGCGCCTTCTCTTAGAAACTCCGGGTTCGAAACGACGCCGAAGTTTGCCTTCGTTTTCTTGCGCTCGCCGATCAGCTTGCGAATGTGTTCGCCGGTCCCAATGGGCACGGTCGACTTCGTCATGATCACCTTGTAGCCGTTCATGTAATCGGCCACTGACAGCGCTGCCTGCTCGACAAAACTGAGATCTGGAGATCCGTCCGGCTTTGGCGGTGTGCCAACAGCGAGAAAGATCACGAGTGCCTGTTCTATTGCTTGTTTGACGTCGGTGGTGAATCTGAGGCGACCGGCGTTGGTGTTTTTTAAGACGAGTTGTTCGAGCCCCGGTTCGTAGATCGGCATGACGCCTTTGAGCAGTCGCGCGATCTTATCTTCATCCACATCGACGCAGGTAACGTCGACACCAAACTCGGCAAAGCATGCTCCGGTAACAAGACCTACGTAACCGGTACCAATCACTGCAATATGCATTTAGATACTTCTTCCCTGACGCATCGGGTTTTGTCTTTTATGCAAAACGCCGAAGGCGTTCGCAATTCCAGCCCTATGCAGACTGCGTTTTCTGTCTTGCCGAAAGCGTTGACAGTTCCAGCCACTACGCAGACCACGTTTCTGTCTTACGCCGAAGGCCTTGGCTAATTTCAGCCCAGGGTTCGAGCGCAGCGAGAACCCTGGGGACCAACCCACCACATCAACAACAACCCTGAAAGGGTTCGTCAACCGTCGAACCCTTTCAGGGTTCCAATCTAAAATTCTATGATTCGATCCCAGGGTTCTCGCAAGCTCGAACCCTGGGCTGAAATTAGCCAACGCCTTCGGCGTAAGACCTTAAACGAACTATTAGCCAACGCCTTCGGCGTAAGACGTTAACGAACTCCAATCTGAAGACGGATTAAGTCCACTCTTTACAATCAAAACCTTGCGGGTCACGCGCGTGAATTCGCGTGACCCGCAAGGTGAATTTGGCTGACCGCAGCGCTGGTTACCAGTGCCACAGTGTTTTTACTCAAGCCCGAACGATTGCGAGCTTACTTGGTCGGGCTGACTACGGTAACGCTGCCGCCGAAGTTAAGGTCGTTGTTGTGGAACGCTGCATAAAGCACGCCCGCTACTGCGCCGCCGATGGCCAGCAGCAACACGGCCAACGCGCCGCCGCTCAGGTCGTCGTCGTCATCGTCGGTCTGCGGATTCGGTGTGCCGGCAGTTGCACTCTCACCAGCAGCAATTTGCTTAACGGCTCCACCAGTTTTGAACTGCGCGACGCCCGAAAGAGTCGAAACATGGGTGCGTCCACGTGAAGAGCTGACAGTGAACGTTGTCGCCTGAGTTCCGTCGACAACAACCGTGCCGTCTTTGGTCGTCAAGTTAACGGTGGTCCCGGTTAACGTTGAGACTTGAGCACTTCCAGTCTCGAGCATTGCCGTGATGCTGTTCTCCGCAAAACTGAGGCGAAGATTGCTGTTGGGTGCGAGTTCAACCCGACCGACTTTGCTGATGCTGACTGAAGCGCTGCTCTGAGCCGCGGTGCTGATTGTTGAGTCTGAGAAAACCGTGCCACCGGAAATCACTTTTTGGCCGTTCACAGTGACTTGTCCGGAAACCGATAGCTCGCCTGACGCCTTGGCGCCCGGCGCCGCCAATACCACCATTGAGTAAACACTCAAAACGGCAACCGCCACAGCAGTCGCAATGGACTTGCGGCTCCAAGATTTGCTGATCATTAACTTTCCTCCCGTATAGTGAAACACAAAGGTCTTAATTGCGTACCGCGACGGCCGAACAGTCGTGGAAGAACAATGAGTTGTTAGTAACGTTCAAAAGGCCTGGTATTGCTTGGAATTAATGGCCTCGAAGCCACTAACATGTCGTTTATTACACTAATACAAGCCCTCTGTCAACAATCATTTGGCTTAACTTTGCCACAAAACTGTGTCAGGCCACTTGGACCAGAAAGGGCCAAAAGGCAAGTTCAGAGTTCAGCCTTTAGGCTGCTGCTTAGGACCGCAGCAAGCTAAAGCTTGAACTCTAAACGTACACTCAGGGCCGGCGGACGGCGGAGGAGTTCTCGTTCAGCTCGGCCTGTTCGTATGGGTCGAGGCGCGCAAAGAGGTAAAAAGTCTCACCAACACGGACTGCTCCCAGGAACCGGAACGTATTTCGCAGCACTTCCCCCACCTTCAGACCCGCGGCGGGCGGCGGATTTGACCCGAAAAGCAGCCCCATTTCGTTCGCCGAAACAGCCTCAAGCTCCGGCAGGTAGTCGTTGTGAGTCTCGCGTGCAAGCTTCACCGCCATCTGCCGTAAAGCCCGAATACGATTCGAGTTATGGCGATAATAACTCGCACTTACTTCCCGACGGCTGGCGCGATCGTCAACTACCTCCTGCTCGTTTTTCAGGTAGCCGAGGTAAGCACGGACCACTGGGCCAAACTCGTTATCGTTATCGCGAGGCCCCTGGCTGGCGTCGACAGGCGTGAGCGCGCAGAAAGCAAGCAACAGAAAAGCGGAAAATCTTGCCTTGATGGTTGCCATCGTTTTGCTCCGGCGGGAGGCAATCGTCTTTTTTTCTTGCGGCCGCCCGATTATACCAGCACGTAAATCAACTAAATTGCGCGCGTCTTTCGGCAATGTTACATTGATCTTCGATTTCCGTTAAGTGGCATGTCTTCTTCAGTTCCTCAAGCCCCGTTATCCGGTAAGAGCGTAGCGCTGGGTGTCTGCGGCGGTATCGCTGCCTATAAAGCCGTCGAGGTGCTGCGTGGATTACAGCGAGCAGGCTGCACCGTCAGAGTCGCAATGACGAAGCGGGCGTGCGAGTTTGTGCAGCCACTGACGTTCCGCGCACTTTCGGGCAGTCACGTGATTGTCGACGATTACGCGCCCGATAATCCGGACCCGATTGCTCATATCACGTTTTCTCAAACAGTTGATCTGCTGGTCGTTGCGCCGGCGACCGCAAATATCATCGCCAAATTTGCGAATGGAGTGGCTGACGACTTTCTCAGCTCGACTTACCTCGCCTGCACCGCGCCTGTGTTGATTGCGCCCGCGATGAACACGACTATGTGGGAACACCCCGCGACGCAGCGAAACCTGAGCCAGCTTCGGACAGACGGTGTACATTTCGTCGAGCCTGATGCGGGCGAGATGGCGTGTGGGACGATTGGGCCGGGACGTTTGAGTGAGCCCGAGCGCATCGTCAGAGCCGCTCTCGAGATACTCGCGGGCTCAGACCAGCCAAAGGATTTGACTGGCGAGCGCTTTCTCATAACCGTGGGCGCGACTCGTGAAGAGATCGATCCGGTGCGTTTTATTTCGAATCGATCGTCGGGGAAGATGGGCTTTGCGCTTGCCGAAGCGGCGCTGAAACGTGGCGCTGCGGTGACTGTCGTGAGTGGAGTTACTACCGTCGAGCCGCCGTCTGGTGTGCGGGTGGTCAAGGCGTTGTCGGCTGAGGAGATGTTGAAGGCGGTTGCGAGTGAAGCGGGCAAAGCGTCTGTTTTCATCGGCGCGGCAGCAATTGCAGACTACCGGCCGGCGCAACGCGCGCAGCAGAAGATAAAAAAATCAAATGACTCGATAACGTTGACGTTGGAACGCACGCCGGATGTGTTGTCGCAGGTTGCGGCATCGCGCGCGAATGGGATGCTCGTGGTTGGATTCGCGGCGGAGACGGAAAATGTGGTGGAGAACGCCACAGAGAAACTGCGCAGAAAGAAGCTCGATGCGATCGTGGCGAATGATGTGAGTCGTGCGGATGCAGGTTTTGATACGGCGACGAATGCGATCACGATTATTACTGCTGATAGCGCACTCGAGCTGCCGTTGATGACAAAGACTGACGCGGCAAACAGAATCCTCGATGCTATAGTCGCCCTTCGTCAATAACTGTAGGGGCGACCCTCCGTGGCCGCCCCAATCTGGGAACACAGTGTGGGAACGCTGGGGCGGCAACAGAGGGCCGCCCCTAGAAAAAAATGCAAGAAGACATCCGCAATCTTATCGCTGAGACGAAGAAGCAGCTCGAGCACTTGCGTGTGCTCGGTGTTGAGGGGATTCAGGTCAGCCAGACAATCACACCTGTGGTAGTTGCGCCGCGGCCTGAACCCGTAAAAAAACCAGTTGCGATCGAGAATGTTCAGCCTTCAGAACCGCGCAGCTCGTTGTTTGGCGACCTAGCGCCTGCGCCGGTGAAACTCACACCATCAGCCGAAACATTCGAGCAGATCCACGCCGAAATCGGCGACTGCACGCGTTGCCCGCTGCATCTCGAACGCACGCACGTCGTCCATACCGAGGGAAACCGGAAAGCACGATTGATGTTTGTCGGCGAAGCGCCGGGCGCGGATGAAGACATTCAGGCACGGCCGTTTGTCGGGCGCGCAGGTCAGTTGCTGACGAAGATCATCGAGGCGATCGGTCTGAAGCGTGAAGAAGTTTTGATCGGAAACGTTAACCGCTGCCGCCCGCCAGGCAATCGTGCCCCAACGACTGAAGAAGCGACGACGTGCAAACCATATCTGCTCCGCGAGATCGCGATCGTGCAGCCGGAGGTGATCGTCGTGCTCGGCAACACCGCGATGAAAAACCTTCTTGACACTCGCGAAGGCATCACACGACTGCGCGGCCGCTTCCAGGACTACCAGGGAATCAAAGTAATGCCCACCTTCCATCCCGCGTACCTGCTCCGCGATCCCTCGAAGAAGCGCGAGACGTGGGAAGACTTGAAAATGGTCCGCGATCATCTTGATAGCACGGCCACGAAGTAAAGTTTCACAAAAGGCGCAGAGAAAAGACGCAAAGACCACAAAGGAAACCCTTCAAATTCTTCTCTGTGCTTTTTGTGTCCTCAGTTGCGCCTTTTCGTGAAACTGCTTTTGCGATAACTTGTGCGCGTGTCCAACGCTCAATTTGCTGAAGTCGCGGTACCGCTTCACGTTTTTCAAACATTCACATACCGCTTAAGTCCCGAACAAAGCACGGATGCCGAGGTAGGCTCGCGGTTGGTAGTGCCGCTCGGTAGGAATCTCGTCACCTCATACATCGTTTCCCTGCTCGACGAGCTGCCCGCAACCCTGAGCGACTTGGACATCAAAGACGCTCAAGTTCTCATCGACTCCGAGCCGGTCTGCAATCCCGAGATCCTGCAGCTCGCGCGCTGGGTGGCCGATTACTATGCATGCCCGCTCGGCGAGGTGATTAAAGCCGCGCTCCCGCCGGGCATGACTCCCAAGACTCGCTCCGGTTCGAAGTTTGTAAAACCCAAGCTGCGCCGTTTTGTTCGGCTGCTGGCGAATGGAGCAGAAACAAAGCTGACCGACACGCAACAACGCGTACTCTCCGCGCTCGAAACCAGTGGTGGGCCAATGTCGTTGCAGGCATTGCTCACAACCGCGAACGTAAGCGCCTCGACGATCACATCTCTTGAAAAGAAATCACTGCTCGAGATTTACGACGACGCCGTTCGCCGCGATCCACTGGCTGAGACTTTCGGCGTCAGCGACGCAGCGCACACACTCA
>DATHTI010000433.1:0-6463 GCA_035463335.1 Pyrinomonadaceae bacterium
CACCTTAAAAGCACCCGACGGATTCTCAGTTGCGATCCGTTCAAAATCCGCGCTAATCCGTGTTTCAAAGCCAAAGAATTCAGCAGACTTTCGCATCCGCTCCAAATGCTCCGCCAACAAAAAGTACTCCCCATCCTCCAACAAGATCGACTCAAACAACTGAAACTCAAACGGCCCCGCATGCAGAAACCGGCTCTTCACCAGACACTCTTCATACTCGCGCTCAGCAGTCGAATCGATCGTCACTCCACCACCGACTCCGAAAGTCGCCACACCCGTTTCCATATCGATCACGACCGTGCGAATCGCGACATTGAAGACGCAGTCACCACCGGGCTTCAGCAACCCGATCGCACCGGTGTACAAGCCACGCGGAAAACGCTCGAGCTCGTGAATGATCTGCATCGTGCGAATCTTCGGCGCGCCCGTGATCGATCCACACGGAAACAACGCTCGCATCAAATCAACCAAACTCGTTCCGTCTTGCAGCGTCGATTCAACTGTCGACGTCATCTGCCAGACAGTTTCAAAGCGCTCGAGATCGAATAACGACGACACACGCACGCTGCCGGGAACGGAAACCTTGCCGAGATCGTTGCGCAGCAGATCGACGATCATCACGTTCTCAGCGCGATCTTTTGCCGAGTTTGCCAGCCACTGGGCCAGCTCTCGATCCTCCGCCGGCCAGCGCCCGCGCCGCACCGTGCCTTTCATCGGCCTCGTAATCACGTGATTGCCGCGGCGCTCAAAGAACAGCTCGGGTGACAGGCAGAGCACTTTGTAACGACCGAGATCGAGATATACGGAGTACTGCGCGCCCTGCGCCAGGCACAGCTCGCGATACCACGCGAATGCATCGCCATTGAATGATGAAGTTAACGGGAATGTGTAGTTGACCTGGTAAGTGTCCCCTGCCGCGATCAGCTCCCTGATGCGCGAAACAGAGTCATCATATTCGTTGCGACTTACAACAGGCTTCCATTCAGTTGAAGAATACGACTCGAGTTGCTCACCACCAGATCCATCTTCAAAAACCGCGGCCCACGCGAGTGGAAAATTCGAAGGCGCATGCGTAACGAATGCTGAATCGAACGCCGGCGCAGCTTCGTAGCTGAGCATCACCGCGACGTGCGAACCGGAAAGTGCCTCGCGCTCAGCGAACTCCAAAACAGGAATGACATCTTCGATTTTATGCGCCGCCCTGACAGTCATCTCATTGAGCATACAATGATCAGCGGAGATCCTCTTCCGATTCGTCCGATCCGTGGTTACTGCCTTATCAGCAATTCTAATCGAAAGGATAAAAATCTTTAGCTACCATTATTCCCAAAGCGATCTATAATCCGTCCGAAATTTCGTAGCAGCTCAACCCTTCAAACAGCCGAGGATAAAAATGAGAAAACCTCTTCTTGCGTTTTTTCTCTTGAGCGTCTGTTGTTTTGCAGTCGCTAACGGACAGGGCACCGCGTCGCGTGTAACGGGCACAGTCGTGGACGAAAAAGGATCGGTTGTTCCGGGTGCCATCGTTACGCTCACCAACGAGGCCACGCAGGTCTCGTTGACTACCAACACCGGCAATGGAGGCACATATGTGTTCGACTCCATTCAGGCCGGCAAGTATACGGTTTCAGTCGAGAAGCAGGGTTTCAAGAAAGCTGTCTCGGTAGGTAATACCGCAAACGTCAACCAGCCGGTCACCGTCGACTTCACGCTTGAAGTCGGGGCGCTTGCTGAAACGGTCCAGATTCTCAGCTCCGCCGAGGCAGTCCAGACCAGCAGCTCCGGAAACTTTGGTAACACGGTTGAGACGCGCACGCTACTCACCCTGCCGATCGTCGGCAATCGCGGGCGCAATCCACTCGAGTTCATCAACTTTCAACCGGGCGTCGTTACCGGCGCCAACACCGGTGGCGGTATTCACGTGCACGGCTCGCGCGATCGTGCTTTCAATTTCACGCTTGATGGAATCGACATCAACGAGACGAGTGCTGGCGGCTCAAACTTTACTCCCATTCGCACCAATCCCGATTCGTTGAATGAGTTTCAGGTTGTGACCGGCAACTTTACCGCCGACCTCGGCCGCAGCAGCGGCGCGCAGGTTACGCTCGTTACCAAATCGGGAACAAACGATTTCCACGGCTCGATTTTCGAGTTTTATCAAACACCGCGTTTCCACGCGAACGAATACAACAACACCATCAACCGCGCTGGACGCCCGCAGTTTGTGCAACACATCTTTGGCGGATCGATCGGCGGTCCGGTTTACCTGCCGATGTTTGGCGAAGGTGGTCCAACTCACTACAACGGCAAAAACAAAACCTTCTTCTTTACCAACCTGCAAATGTTGCGCACGAAGCAGAGCTTCTTCGTCAACCGCACGGTCTATACACAACAAGCTCGCAACGGAATCTTTCGCTACGTTCAGGGCGGCATCAATCGCAACGCGACGCAGGCAAGCCCGTCAGTCGATGCGAACGGCAATCCGTTACCGAACCTGACGATCCGCTCCTACAACGTGTTTCCGAATCCGCTTGGTCTCGGGCCGGATCCGACAACTCAGTTCATCATCGGCTTCACTCCGCTGCCGAATAACTTCAGCGTCGGTGACGGACTCAACGTCGCCGGGTTTAGCTTCGTGGCGCCGCAAACTGAACGCCAGTATGACTTCACGACGAAAATCGATCATTACTTCAACGACCGCCATTCGGTCTACATGCGCTGGGCCCACGGCGCGCAGAATACGCTCGGCGATAACGCCAACGGCGGCTTACAGAAGTTTCCCGGTATTCCAAACTTTGTTGACACTTACCGCACGCCGCGCAACCTTGCCGTCAACTATCGCTGGACTGTTACGCCAACTATAGTCAACGAGTTTGTGACGGGCTTCAACCGGTTCACTTTCAGTTTCAACAATCCGGATCCGAGAGAGAATCCGCCCGTAATCCTGAACGTGCCGAACGATCCGCTCAATCTCGAGGAGCCGGTCAACAACCTGCGCACGATTACGACCTGGCAGTTTGTCGACAATCTTTCCATCATTCGCAACCAGCACGCGTTCAAGTTTGGAACCAACCTGCGTTTCCAGAAACACGTTGACGATCGCAGCGCTGTGGCGGGCGTGTTGACGAGAGCGAGAATCTTTCTCGGCACCGCACAGAATCCTGTTCCATCCAGTTTTGGAACGGGCACTACCAACACTCTCGTGCCCGGCATCAACGCCGCGGACCGTAGCCGTCTCGACAGTTGGATCAACGACATTCTGGGTCGTGTGGGTACGATCAACCAGGCGTTTGTTGCCATTGACGACAACACGTTTGGACCAGGCCGCACCCGCTTCAACTACGAAGCGCATTATCCCGAGTATGATTTCTTCGGTCAGGACACGTGGAAGATTGCTCGGAATGTGACTCTCGACCTGGGCCTGCGCTGGGAAATGAGATTATCACCGCGAGCGCCCAACGATATCGTGTTGCGACCGGAACAACGGCTGGCCTTAGGTGAACAGCCGACCAACGCGTTCAGGTTTGGCGAAGGGAAACTGTACGACGATTCGTTGTTCCAGCTTGCTCCTACAGTCGGAGTCGCGTGGGATCCATTCGGTAGTGGCAAGACTTCGATCCGCGCAAACTATCGCCTCGCCTACGATCGTACCAACACGTTCGTCTTCTCTTCGTTCATCTTTCAAAGCGCGCCGGGCTTGACCCGCGCCGTGACAAACAACACTTTCGGCAACAACGGTGGTCTGTTGCGGCAGGGTGTGCCGGTGCTCAATTCCAACGACGTGACGCCGCTCCAATTCCGGCAGCCGGGGCCGTTCTCAACCAACACGTTGAACGTCGTCGATCCTGATCTTCAATACCCGCGCACACACCAGTACTCGGTTAGTTTTCAGCGGGAGCTTGGTGGCAAAAACGTTCTCGAGGTCAATTACATCGGCCGCCAGGGACGCAATCTCTTCGGCGGTTACGACGTAAACCAGGTCGATTACAGGAACAACGGATTTCTCGCTGACTTCCAACAATTGCAGCAGACCGGAAATAGCCCGCGCATCAACCAACTGCTCGCCGGCCACTCAGGGTTGCTGTTGGTCAATGGCGTTCGTGAGACGGGTTCACAGTTCCTCCTGCGGCAGACACTCGCCGGACAAGTAAGACTGCCAAACGGAACTCTGACTTCTAATCTCGTCGCCGGTGGCGGCGTGGCCCAGGCCGCGTTCCTGATTGCGCAAAGCACGCAGGGTAACTTTGCGGCGCAGCCGGGTGCGGTGACGCTCGTCGCGAACGGTTTCAGCCCGTTCTTCTTCCAGCAGTATCCGCAGTTCACTGGAGCCGTAAACGTGATCGACAGCAACGATCGTTCGCGTTACAACGCGCTCGAAATTCAGGTGAGCCGCCGCTCTTCAAAGGGCCTCGCATTTCAGGCGAGTTACACCCTCGCTAAATCCGAAGACACGCGATCATTCGATCCGGCGCTCACGCTGTTAACGAGAGGCGGCACAGGACAATCGGCAGCCAACACGCCGTTCGATGTAAACAATCGCGACTTGAACTATGCGCGATCTGACTTCGATCGAAGGCATGCTCTGCAAGGCTACGTGCTTTACGAGCTGCCATTCGGAAAGGGAAGACGTTGGGGTTCCGATTGGGGTCGCGCGACTGAGGTGCTGCTTGGCGGTGTTAACGTCAGCGCCGTGCTGCGACGTTATTCAGGCAGGCCGTTCACCGTGTTCTCCGGATCGAACACGCTCTCGCAGGTTGTCTTCACACCCGCGAGCTGCAACGACTGTTCACCTGACTTCGGAGGCATGACAGTCGAGAACGGTCAAAACGTTTTCTTCACCGCTGAGCAACGGGCGAAGTTCTTCGTGCCAGTCGCGGGTGAAGCGAGCAATGTGGGCCGCAACTTCTTCGATGGACCATCGTTCTTCAACCTCGACATGACTCTTGGCAAACGGTTCCGGTTTACCGAATCGCAGGACCTGGAAATCCGTGTCGAGGCCCAGAACGTTACGAACACGCCTTCGTTTGCTGTTCCGGATGCCAACCTGATCCTGACCAGTGGCTCCTTTGGCCAGATCCTCGGCAACACGACCAGCACGTCGCGGAAGATTCAGTTTGTAGCGAAGTACAATTTTTAGGAAAAACGTTTAGCCACAAAAAGGCACAAAAAGCACAAAGTTGAGTTCAGAGTTCAACCTTTAGGTTGCAGCGTCCGATGTCACGCTTCACAAGCTAAAGCTTGAACTCTGAACTCGGTTTTGTGCTTTTTGTGCCTTTTGTGGCTAAATTAATGCCACGATGATCCTCGCAGTTCTTATCCTCGCAGTTCTTCAGGCGCCACCTGCGATCCAGATATTCATGCCGGGCGGCACTCTTCCACCTCGTCCCATACGTTTCACTCTGTCGCGAGACGACGGGCGCATCGAAGTCGTATTCACTGATACAAAAGGTAAATTCCAGGTTACTGGCGATCTGATTCGTGATGCTGATTACGTCGTCACGGTTGAGAGTGACGGGACAACGTACGACACAACGGTGGCTACGTTTCGCATCGTGCGTGGCACACCAGTCTACACGACAGTGTTCCTGCGACCGTTCACGGGCAAAACGAAGACGACGGTTCCGGGCGTGGTTGATGTGCGCGAGGCAAATGTTTCTAAAGAAGCTTTAGCCGCGTACGAAGCTGGTATGAAGGAGCTCGCCGGTGGTCAGACCGAGGCAGCGATCACGCAACTCAAGCGTGCTCTTAACCTATCGCCCCAATACCTGCGCGCGCTGAATGATCTGGGCGTTCTTTATCTTCAGTTGAACCGTTTGCCGGAAGCCGGTGAGCTCTTCGCGCAGGCAGTAAAACTCGACGAGACTTTCGCACTAGCTCGCCTCAACCTCGGCGTCGTGTTGCACCGCCGAGGTAAGAATAAAGAAGCAGTGCAAACACTCGCGCCGTTGTACGAGAAAGATCGTTTTATGAAAGGCGTGGCCCTGTCTTATGCAGACGCGCTCCTGGGCGTTGCAGAGTTAACCAAAGCCGAGCAGGTACTGCGTGGATCCTTAAATGAATCTACAACCGACAACATCGATCTCCATTTCAAACTAGGAGTGATTCTCAACCGTCAGGATCGATTTGCCGAGGCCGCTGTAGAACTAAAGAAAGCAGTCACGATCAACGACACAGCCGCCAACGCTCATCTCCTCCTCGGCGCCACCCTGCTCCAACTCAACCGCCTTGACGAAGCCGAGAAATCCCTGCTGCGCTCCTATGAAATCGCCGGGCCCGGCGCCGGCAACGCCCAAATGTTCCTGGGCCAACTCTACCTCATCCAACAGAAACCCGCCGCCGCCCTCAAAGCCTTCGAACAATATCTAAAGGACATCCCCAACGCCCCGAACGCCGCCCAAATCAAAGCCGAGATCGCGAGGTTAAGAACCGCAACGAAGAATTAGATTGTGTGCAAGGCCAACGT
>DATHTI010000434.1:0-2779 GCA_035463335.1 Pyrinomonadaceae bacterium
AGATAGAAGACCACAGTGGCGCCAGTGGCGATCAGAAAGTGCAGCGCGAGACCAAGCAGCGCGGTTTTCGTCCCGCCTTGAATCGCCGCAGCCGGCCCGATCAAGCCACTCGCGACAAATTGCAACAGACGGACTGGACCAACACCGGCTCGCAGCCACGCGGTTAGAAAGGCCGCGCAAATGTCGAGAGTCCCGGCGATCAGCCCGCCCCAGAAAATTGGCTGAAAGTTCATAAGAATATCCTGTTAGTTAAAGAGTTATGCTACTGCCGTTTGGCCGCATCCTTATACAACGCAGCGCCGGCAATAGTTGCAATTATCGAAACCACAAAGTGAATAGCACCCACCTTGAGCCATAACGTCGTCGAAAAGAAACCGAGGGGAATGAACTGCACTGGTCCAGTCAGTGAGAATGCGATCCACCCGACAATGCCCGCGAGTGCGGCTGTCTTTGGTCCAGCACCGAAGAAAGGACGCATCAGCACATAAAACATGAGCGCCGTGAAGGCACGTCCAAGCTCGAAAATCGCAAAGTAGACCATGCTCGAGCCGTGTGGCTCAGGCTCGCGCGCGCCGAGGGCTGTGTAGAGCGCGCGCCAATCGGCTTTGGCAACGGTTTCGTGGATCAAACCATCGGTTGCGAACATGATGAGCGCAGCAATCAGGCTGCCCAGAAAGAGCCGACCCCAGTTGATCTGTGTCATGGTCTGCCTCCTTTAGGTTGTGCATTGTGTGGCTACTCTTACTTAATCTCAACTTCCATCTCGCGCACCGTGGGCGGTGGAAGACGGCCCCACTGCGGACGGCCAATCCCGACAGCGCGCAAGCGGGCGGCGCCCGGTTGAAATTTGGAAAGTATTTCCGAAGTGAGTACAACGGATTCAGAACCGTACCTCGGCCGCGGATCGAAGAATGCGAGCTCGTTGCCGGAAAGATGCAGGTGGAGAAGCCGCTCGGAATGTGCACCCTGGATCAGCTCAACATCAACGTCTACCTTGGTGCGGCCTGAACCCACGGCCGACGCATTCACAATCGACCCGACAGACAACACGCGCGGCGCATTCAATTCCAAACTCCGCACCTGAAAGTAAGCACGATGAGCAGACACCGCACCAATCACGAGGAACGCCACGATCACAAACACAAACAAGCGCTTGAGCCAGAGAATCGGTCGTGCATCCTGAATGGTTAATTGCTCGAACATGTCACTGTTATCCACAGATTACGCCGATTGTTCAAACACTCTCTGTGAATGAATAGTGTCAACAATCTCAGCGATCGCGTGCTTCGCTTCGGGCAGTGGGCCCAGCATCCAGTCGTGGACCATCTGATCGTATTCACGATAATCCAGACGCGCGCCTTCGACAGCGGCTTTGTCTCGCAGCTTGCGGCAGTCAGGATACAGGATATCCCGCGTGCCGATGAACAACGTTACCGGCGCAAGATCTTTTAAACTGCCATAGACCGGGCTCACCAGGTAACTCTTCGGATCGACATCGCGCGCGTAAACTTCACCGGCATACTTCAACCCTTCAACACCGAGGAATGGATCAATCTTATCAAACTCAGCAATCTCGGGATTTGAAAGCGTCGCGTCGAGCCAGGGCGAAAGCAGCACCACGTGGCCCGGCTGCTCGCGACCGTCTTCGCGAAGTCGCTGCGCGAGGGCGAGACTGATGCCGCCGCCGGAAGAGTCGCCCATGATCGTGATGTTTGAGCTGCCTGCGCCGGCGGCGAGCTCGTTGTAGAGCGGCAGCATGAACGCGAAGACGTCGTGAACGTTGTGCTCCGGCGCGTGTGGATAGTTCGGCGCTGTGACGGTGCAGCGAGACATACTGACAAGCTTCGACATGAAGTCCCAGTGCTGCGGAGCGAAACTGTTGACGTACGCGCCGCCGTGAAGATAGATGACGTGCTTGTTACTCGCATTCTGTCTCGGCGCGATGGTCCAAACGAGGTGGCCGTTGATCGTGCGCCTGGAGATGAGGTGTTTGCGGTGCAGGCGTTGCGAAGGCTCCGAGTAAGTCCGGTCGCCGCTTTCAACTCGCTGGCGCATGCGATTGACAGTTCTCTTCATGCGCATGAGTCGCAAGAGAACGTATATCGCCTTGCTTTGGATGCTGGGCATGCATCGTCACCTGTACCACGAGGCAATCGAATAACGTTCGCCGTGTGTGACCGGCGTGACTTCGTGAGTAGTTTCCGAGCGAAACGCTACGAGCGTCCCGGGCTCTGCCTGCATGCGAAAGCTGTTGCGCAGATTGCTGAACACAAGCGACCCGCCGCAGTAAGTATCAGGCTCAGGCGATTGCGATTCACGACTCAGGAATATGACTGTGGAGACGCGGCGTCGTTCAGAGTCGAGTCGCATCAAACCGGTGTTGCCATCCTGGTGCGCAACAAAGAAATCGCCGGTGCGGTAGCGAAGAAACTGCGGATCTTCACACTCGTTGAGCGTCACATCGAAATGCTTCTCGACCGCATCTTTGCACGCGAGCAGTTTTTGGATTACGAGATCTACTGTTTCCGGCGACGGCTTAACGCGAACGGTCCGGCGTACCATCTCATCGATTGTTCCTGAGCTCGCGGTACCGTAGACAGTCGCAGCACTACCGGCAGCAACCTTCACTTCAGCAACGATCGCGTCGCAAAGCCGTTGCTCAAAGAACTCCGGAACAACAAACAGATCGGGCCATCGATTAGAATTTTGTCGATTCAAACTTTGAAGATTCGTGCGACTCGGAATAGAACAAGTCAGGAAGGGCGGCTTGCCCCCGCTC
>DATHTI010000435.1:0-16598 GCA_035463335.1 Pyrinomonadaceae bacterium
CTGCTGAGAGGTGTTGGCAACATTACCACCGACGAATCGAATGGTAACTCCAGCTACCATGCGATGCAGGTGTGGCTCAACCGGCGCTTCACTGAACGCCTCGCTTTCCAGGTTGCATATACCTGGGGCCACGCGATTTCAGACGTCGCTTTGACATCGTTCACAAACACGACCAGTGACCCGTTCAACTTCGCCAGCGATAAGGGCGACGCTGACCTGGATCGCCGGCACACCTTCGTGAGCAATGTCGTCTTCGTGCTGCCATCGTTCCGGCGATGGGGCAAGGCCGCAGAGTTTGCGCTCGGAGATTGGCAGCTAAACGCAATTGGCTCCTATTTCGGCGCAACGCCGATCGACATCACGACAGGCGCCAATACTCTCGGTACGGCTAGTGCCGTTGGACAGCGTCCGAATTACACCGGCGCGCCGCTCTACCTGGACACTGGCGATTCAACCAGACATCTGAATCCGGCGGCGTTTGCCAGACCTGCGCCTGGTCAGCTCGGAACGTTGGGTAAGGGCTCAGTGCGTGGCAAGCCGATCACTAATATCGACTTCTCGCTGGCGAAGAATTGGAGATTCCGCGAGCGTTATGGGTTCCAGTTCCGCGCAGAGTTCTTCAACGTTCTGAACCACGCCAACTTCGTTGGCTATGATCTCGATATACGAAACACCTCGTTCGGTACCCTGACCTCGACTCAGGCGTCGCGCGAGATTCAACTCGGGATCAAATTTACCTTCTGATATACTCCCCACAGTTCGAAACCACGACGAAGCGCTGAGTGATTTTTCACTCAGCCTTCGTCTGTCTTTGCCGCAAAGGCACATAAGTCACACAAGTGTTCAGGGCTTTTACGAAGATTTTATGTTTGGTGCTTTTTGTGCCTTTCTGTGGCTACTCTTCGATCTACGCCTTCCAAAGCGATCTCTTTCGTAAACATTACGAAAACGCCAATGCAGCGCATCGCGCCGGAAATTACGAGGCTGCCGAGGCGGAGTTCAAAGTCATACTCGCCGCGGCTTACGAAACACTCGGCAAGATCTACTCCGCCCAGGGTAAATACGAAGCTTCTGTTGCCGCATTCGAATCCGGCGACGCCCTGCGTCCCAACTCGAACGGTGCATTGATCGACCTCTCGATCGCCCATTTTCATCTCGGGCAATTCGCGAAAGGTATCGTGTCGCTCCAGCGTGTACTTGCAACTGACACACGCAACCCGGTCGCGCTTCACATGCTCGGCAAGAGCTATTTCATGATGGGCGAGTTTGATAAAGCCGCCCGCGCGCTGCAGCAGACGTTGCAGATATCGCCGGGCGATTACGACGCCGAATACACTCTCGGTCTCTGTTATCTGAAACAAAAGGACGTCGCCCGGGCAAGACACCTCTACGAGCGAATGGCAGTTCGGTTAGGCAATCGTCCGGCACTGCGCGTGCTGATCGGGCGTGCTTATCGTGAAACCGGATTTCTTACCGAGTCGATCGAGGAGTTTAAAAAAGCGATCGCGCTCGATTCGCGTTTCCCGCGTGTTCACTACTATCTCGGCCTCACCTATTTATATAAGGACGGCGCGGCCCGGATTCCTGACGCGGCGGAAGAGTTCAAGATCGAGCTCGCTGCGAATCCGGAGGAGTACTTCGCCAACTTTTATCTCGGCATTCTTTACATCATGGAGCGGAAGTTTGAGCCTGCGATCACACTCCTCGAAAAGGCCGCCGCCAAGCAGCCCAACAATCCCGATCCATATTTCCATCTGGGCCAGGCTTACCAGGGCGCCGGCAGGCACAAGGAAGCGGTCGAAGTGTTGCAGAAGTCGATTGCGCTTACTCCCTCGCTCGGGCACAACGATTACCAGGTGACGACCGCTCATTACCGCCTCGGACAGTCGTTGATAAAAGTCGGCCGCACTGATGAAGGACAAAAGGAGCTGCAGATCTCTGCTGATCTGAAGTCGAAGGGATTCAAGCTCGACGAGAAGAAAGTCGGTGCTTTTCTCAGCGGCAGCAACTTGCCGGACCAGTCGGGCAAGTCAGAGCTCGTGAAAGCCGAAGGCGTGATTGCTGATTCGACGGATCTCGATCCTGCTAAAGCAGAAAAACTGAAAGCTGAGGCGAGTTACTACGAGAAAGTAGTTGCGGCTGGTCACAACAGCATTGGCCTGCTACGTGCGGAGCGACAGGATTTCCGTCAAGCGGCGGCGCAGTTTGCGCTCGCGGCAAAGTTGAACCCGAACCAGGAAGGGCTCAATTTCAATCTGGGGCTCGCGTACTACAAATCCGAGTCTTACAAAGAAGCGATACCCGCACTCGAGAACGAGCTGAAGATCGATCCCACGAACATCGCCATCAAACAGCTACTCGGGCTCAGCTACTTCATGACGAACGACTATGCGAAAGCATCGTCGTTGTTGACTGATGTCGTAGCCGTAAAAGCGCAGGAAGCATCGTTGTACTACCCGCTGGCGCTCTCATTGCTGAAGGATGGAAAACTTGAAGCGGCAAATCGCGTGATCGAACAAATGGTTGCCGTCGGAGGAAATAGCCCGCAGTTGCACATCCTGTTTAGCCAGGCGCATTACGAGCGTGGTGAAGTAGACAAGGCGCTCGCCGAGCTGAAGGCAGCGCTCGCGCTCGATGATAAGCTGCGATTGGCCCATTTCTACATGGGCTTGATTCACCTGAAGGCGGGAAAGTTTCCCGATGCTGCGCGCGAGTTTGAACAGGAGCTGCGGTTGAATCCGGGCGACTTTCAGGCGCGGTATCATCTGGCGTTCGTCGTGTTGGCCCAGCAGGAAACGGAACGCGGGATCAAGTTGATGCAGGAGATTGTTCGTGAGCGACCTGAGTTTGCTGATGCGCGTTACGAGCTTGGCAAGGCGTTGCTACAGAAAGGCGACGTAAAGGGTAGCGTTGAAAACCTCGAGATTGCGGCGCGCTTGCAACCCGATCAGGCGCATGTTCATTATCAACTCGGTCGTGCGTACATTGCCGCCGGACGCAAAGCTGAGGGTGATAAGCAGCTCGAGATGTCGAAGGATCTGAAGGAGAAGGCGCGCTCGAAGGCGAATTAATGTTCTACAAGATTTCAGGATGTTGCAGGATAACAAGATAATCCTGTTCATTCTGTAAATCCTGTAATCCTGTCACTTCTTATATGAAGCCGATCATACTGCTGGCAACATTATTGGCCTTCTTCCTGCCGCAATCCGGTCCTCAACCGTTGAAGATCTCTTTCACTGACATCACCGCACCGTCAGGCATCACTTTCAAGCACGTCGCCTCGCCCGACAAGAAATACATCGTCGAATCGATGAGCGGCGGCGTCGCCTTCTTCGATTACGACAACGACGGCGATCTGGACATCTACATGGTCAACTCCCTCACCGTCGATCTCGTCAAATCGAAAGGTAAGACAAAGAGCGATCTCTATCGCAACGACGGCAATGGCAAATTCACGGAAATCAGTGAGAAAGCAGGCGTGAGCGATATCGGCTGGGGCATGGGCGTCGCCGCCGGCGATTACAACAACGACGGCTTCGTCGATCTCTACGTCGCCTGTCTCGGCCCCGATCACCTTTTGAAGAACAACGGCAACGGCACTTTTACCGATGTGACAGCTAAAGCCGGCGTCAACGATCCGCGTTGGACCACCGGCGCTGCGTTTGTCGATTACGATAACGACGGCGATCTCGATCTGTTTGTAAGCAACTACGTCGACTTTGACATCAACAATCTTCCGGAATTCGGCCAGGGCAAGACCTGCCAGTACAAATCGATTCCCGTGCAGTGTGGTCCAAGAGGTTTGAAAGGCGCAGGGGATTCGCTCTTTCGCAACAACGGCGACGGCACGTTCACCGACGTTGCAAAGCAAGCGGGAGTCGCAGACGCGAATGGTTATTACGGCCTCGGCGTGCTCACTGGCGATTTTGATGACGATGGCCTGATCGATATCTTTGTTGCAAACGACTCGACGCCGAACTTCCATTACCGCAACAAAGGAGACGGCACGTTTGAGGAGATCGGGTTTAGCGCGGGCACGGCGGTTAACGAGAATGGCAGCGAGCAGGGAAGCATGGGCGTGACCGCCGGCGATTACGATCACGACGGTAAGCTCGATATCTTCATCACAAACTTCGCCGACGAATACAACACGCTTTACCATAACGACGGCAAGAACTCTTTTACAGATCTTTCATACGCGGCAAAAGTGGCGGCGGTAAGTCTGCCGCTCGTCGGGTGGGGCACAAAGTTTTTCGATTACGATAACGATGGCTGGGTCGATCTGTTTGTAGCGAACGGCCATGTTTACCCGCAACTGCCCGGTTATCGCCAGCCACGATTGCTGCACCGGAATAATCGCGATTCGACGTTCAGCGAAGTCTCGGCGAATTTTGGTGCGGCACTTACTGAAAATCGCGCCAGCCGCGGCGTGGCGTTTGGCGATATCGATAACGACGGCGACGTCGATCTATTGATTGCCGATCTCGATGGACCACCACAACTGTTGCGCAACGACGGTGCGAACGCGAACAATTCGATCATGATCAAGACGATCGGCGTGAAGAGTAATCGCGACGGCATCGGAGCGCGCGTGACCGTCGTTTCAGGTGATCTGACGCAAACGGATCAGGTGCGCAGTGGCGACAGTTACATATCGCAGAGCGATCTACGGCTGCACTTTGGTCTCGAAAAACGCAGTAAAGTCGATTCGATCCAGGTGCGTTGGCCCAGCGGCACAGTTGATAAAATCTCAGGTGTTGGCGTGAACCGGATAGTGACCATCAAAGAAGGTCAAGGCAAGATCGATGAAAAAGAATTCATCAAGCAGCCACAAAAAGGGACATAAGACACATAAAGCACAAGCAATTGTTTTGTGCATTTTGTGTATTCTCATGTGCCTTTTTGTGTCCCCGGTTTGCGCGCAGAGCCCGGACGTCGTGAAGGCGTTCGAACAAGTGGCGACACTGATCCGGGACAATCGACTTGCACAAGCGGAGAAAGAGCTCACCAGCATATTGCGAGTCTCGCCGAACCTGCCGCTCGCGCTGAATCTGATGGGAAGCGTGCGCGCGAAACAGGGCCGGTTAGCAGAAGCTGAGTCGCTGTTTCTCCGTGCTGTTCAAAACGATAAGAACTACACCGGCGCGCGCATGAACCTGGTCTATCTTTACCTGCTCAAGCGCGCTCCTGACAAAGCCATCACGCAACTGACCGAAGTTCTCGCCCTCGAGCCCGAGAATACCGAAGCCAAAGTGATCTTAGGCGACACATATCTCGCAAAGAACGATCTGCAGAAAGCTGAAGAGAATTACCTCTCGGCCCTCGACAAAAGTCTCAGCAACGCCGGCGCACTCTTTGGTCTCGCGCAGATCTCGCGGTTAAAAGGAGAGACAAAAGAAGCGTCAATTTACCTGAACCGTGTCGGCACTCTTTCTGCTGATTCGAAGTCGCCTGACTTTCTTTACAAGTTTGCGCTCGAAGCGATGCGCGTAAACATGTTTGACGAAGCGAAGGCCGCGCTCGAGCGATCGGTCGAGCTCAAACCAAAAGATCCATCGTACCTGCTCGCGCTTGGCATAGCGTGGTTGCGTAAAGGCGATCTCTTCGAAGCGGAAAAACTCTTCCGGCGCCTGCTCGCGCTGCAACCAACCAACGCGCAGGGTCAATTACATCTCGGCTACGTTCTGCTCAATCAAAAGAAGTATGCCGAAGCACGCACGTGGCTGGAGAAGAGCGCGCGGCCCGGCGCCATACCCGAAGTCTTTTACTATCTCGGCCTCGTGGCCCAGGAAGAGAACGACGACGCTCGCGCGATCGTGTTGTTTGAAAAAGCCGTCAAGCAGCTTCCATCCTACGCACACGCGCGCATCGCACTCGGCTCGAGCTACATGAAGCTCAAGAATTACGTGCGCGCGCGACAGGAATTGGAGACGGCGGTGAAGCTCGATCCGGATGAGCCAACAGCGCACTACAACCTCGCGTTGTTGTATGCGCGCATCAAGGAACCCGCTCGCGCCCAGGAAGAGCTGCGCATCATCGAACAACTCAAAGCCAAAGGCGCTGGCACCGGTAATGGAGTTGTCGTGTTACCACCCAAGTCAAATCCGTAACCTATCCGTGTTCATCCGTGTTCTAAATTGTCTCTGGTTTCTGGCGCTGCTGTTGGTTTTTCCGCCCCAAAAACCTACGTTCGAAGAAATCTCTCCAGCCGCAAGCAAGATCACCTGGAAGCACGACAACGCTATGTCCGCGGATCGCCAGCTGCCCGAGACAGTCGGCGCCGGTTGCGCATTTCTCGACTACGACAACGACGGCTGGATGGACATATATCTCGTCAACAGCGGTCCATCGGATTTCTTCACTCCTTCATCACCTCTCAAAAACGCGCTCTATCGCAACAACCGTGACGGCACCTTTACCGACGTGACCGACAAAGCCGGTGTTGCCGGCGGAAAATTCGGCATGGGCGTGGCAGCCGCCGACTACGACGGCGACGGCAACATCGATCTCTACATCACGAATTACGGCTCGAACATTCTCTATCGCAACAACGGCAACGGCACTTTCACTGACGTGACCGGCAAAGCCGGCGTCGCTGCGCCCGGTTGGTCCACCTGCGCCACATGGTTTGACTACGATAACGACGCAAAGCTCGATCTCTTCGTCTCGAGTTTCGTCTTCTACGATAAGTCGCAAAATCCGCTCTGCACTGATCCGACTCTGCAACGTCGTTACTACTGTGTGCCACGATTGTTCAAGCCACAGCCCTCGCGCCTGTTTCACAACAACGGCGATGGTACTTTTCAGGATGTGAGTCGTGAGTCGGGCATCGCGGGCTCACCCGGCAAATCATTCGGCGCTGTCGCAACTGACGTAAATAACGACGGGCTGATGGATCTCTTTGTAGCCAACGACACGATGCCTAACTTTCTCTTTCTCAACAAAGGCGGCGGAAAGTTTGAGGAGATTGGACTTGCCGCGGGAGTCGCGTACGGTGAAGCCGGACGGCCGCGATCCGGCATGGGTGTTGACGCTGCTGACTTTGACGGCGACGGCTGGCAGGATCTTTTTGTTGCGAATATCGACCAGGAGTTCTTCAGTCTCTATCATAACGACAAGGAATTGATCTTTACCGATCAGCCCGGCGAGATCGCCCCGGCGACGCAACTACTCAGCGGCTGGGGCCTGAAGTTTTTTGATTACGACAACGACGGTGATCCGGATCTGTTTCTCGTCAATGGGCATCCTGACGATATGATCGAAACGCGCGTTCCACGTGTACGGTACAAAGAACCGTTGCTGTTGTTTGAGAACACGGGTCGCGCTTTCAAAGACGTGAGCGCGAGCGCAGGCGCCGTTTTTACGAAAATGTTTTCAGGTCGCGGCATGGCGCTCGGCGATTTCGATAACGATGGTGATGCGGACGTGCTTACCTCAAACAACGGCGAGCCACCGCTGTTGTTGCGCAACCAGGGAGGCAATCGCAACAACTGGATCGGGCTTCAGTTAATTGCGACGAAGAGCAATCCGGCAGCAGTGGGCGCGACGATCACGTGGCAAGCGGGAACGTTGAAGCGCTCTCGTCTGAAAACAGGTGGTGGAAGTTATCTTTCGTCACACGATCCGCGCGAGATTCTCGGTCTCGGCAGTGCCACAAAGATCGACTTCGTGGAGATACGCTGGCCCAGCGGGAAGATCGACAAGCTGACAAACCTCCCCTTGAACAGCTACGTGAAAGTCGTCGAAGGTTCGGGCGTCAAAAAGTGATTAAAAGAATCGTTCCGATCATCTGTGTCATCTGCGGCCTGGTTTTACTCGGCCGGGCGCAGTCAGACACATTCTTCTCCGAGTGGCGTCCGAACGCAGACACGCGGGGCATCAAGTTTGTCGGCAACAAAGCGTGCGTCGATTGTCACCCGCGCGAAGCGGTGCAATTAAACACGCCAATGGCCCAGGCGTTGGAAGTTGCGCCCGACTGCAAGATCCTCACGGCCCGCGGGCGTCTGACATTCAAGAATGGTAACTCCTCTTACGAGCTCGCACGCCAGGGAAAGAACGTTACGTACACAGTTTCCGACGGTACGAGCTCCATCTCGAAGCCGATTCTTTATTGCTTTGGTCAGGGCCACATCGGACAGACTTACGTGTTTCGACACAACGACACGTTTTACGAAACGCGCGTCAGTTACTTTCAAAAACTGCGCGCGCTCGATTTCACGATCGGGCACCGGACGAATGTGCCGTCGTCGCTCGAGGATGCGTTGGGACGTGCGATTGCCGGCGACGAGCCGCGACAGTGTTTTGGCTGTCACACGACGGGCGCAGTTAACGGCCTGGAGCTGAATCTCGATCGTTTGCGTCCGGGTGTGGAATGCGAGGCTTGTCATGGACCAGGTGAGAAGCATCTCGTCGCGATGAAGGAAAAGAAGCTCGAGGAGCCGCAGATCTTCAATCCCGGTGGCCTTGGCGCGCATGAGCTTTCGCAGTCGTTTTGCGGCACGTGTCACACGAGTTTCGAGCAGGGGATGCTGCTGCCGGGCCAGTCAGGCATCAACAACATTCGCTTTCAACCCTACCGGATGTTCAATAGTCGCGGTCACAACACGAACGATCCGCGCGTGAGTTGTTTAGCGTGCCACAATCCACATGAACACTTGAAGAAAGATGCGGCATATTACGACGCGAAGTGTTTAGCATGTCACTTAACAACGGCGAAGGACGCGAAGACCGAGCGACGCAGCGCCGCGTTTTGTCCTGTCAGCACGAAAAATTGCGCGACATGTCACATGCCGAAAGTCGAGCTACCCGGCATGCACGCCTCATTCACCGATCATTGGATCCGCATCGCCAAACCCAACGACCCCGTGCCGCGATAAGCCACAAAAGAAGAGTAGCCACAAAAAGGCACAAAAAGCACAAAGAGAGAGTTCAGAGTTCAAGCTTTAGCTTGCTCGCCTGTGCCCGAGACTGCAGCCTAAAGGCTGAACTCTGAACTCTCTCTTTGTGCTTTTTGTGCCTTTTTGTGGCTAATAGATCTTGATCCAGTGGTTACGCACTTTGGGTAGGATGCGGACGCCGTCGTGCGTCGAGAAGATCACGTTTGAGGTTTGATTGGGCAGGTGACAGTCGACGCACTTCCCGGCGATCGAACGGCCGCGTTTCGGAAACAATCCACAACTCTCAACTTTGTGACACGCCATACAGCGCTCCGAGAAGTTCGCGACGTCACGTTGCCGCACGTGCACGTCGTGACACGTCGAACAAGTCATCGCTGACGACTTGAAACACTTGCTGCGCTCCAACAGCGCTACCTGATTGCCGTGAACATCGAGCGCTTCGTTTTCTTTCGGCATTTCCAACTTCAGAAAGTCTTCGAGCGCGTCACCGGCTTTGAAAGAGAATGCAGGCGCTTTCGCCACGCCGAGTCCGCCGTGACATAGAGAACACAACGCGAGCTGCCGGTCGCGCGGTAATTTGGCCGGATTAATGATCGCCTGATCGGCAGGCTTCGGAGCGCCCGGCGCATTCAGCTCAGCGTGTTGTTTACCTGGTCCATGACAACGCTCGCACGAGATGCCGAGCACGTAATCAGCTCGACGATAGCGGTTCGCGACGCCCGCGTTTGTGACAGCGTCAAATGACGATGCGTGGCATTCGAGACAACGTGGAACGACGGGCCTGCTGAACTCGATCGACCGGTCACCATAGCCGGGACTGTTGACCCAGCTCGCTACTCCGGTCCAATAAGACACCGGCAGTTGAAAGAGTTGATCGTTCTTGTCCCAGTAAAGATACGTTTGCCCTTTGCGACCCGAGCCGATGACGATGTCGAAGCGTTCCGCGAGCGAGATAGTGTCGGGCGGCGTGCCGAGAATGCCGACCTGGAAAAAGCCGTCCTTGCGCGCTTCCATTCGATACTGCAGCTCGCGTTGCGTCGCGAGAATGTTTTTGCCGGGCGCGAAACTGCCGAGGATTGAAGACGCGTTTGCTTCACGTGAGGTCAGGTGATGTGCGGTTGAAAGATACGTACGTTGCTTTTCGTGACACGAGAGGCAATGCTCGTCGCCGATGTAAGCGGTGACGATGAGCAATAGCAATGAGAGTCCGAATTGCAATCTCATTTGTTAGACAGGATTTACAAGATGTTACAAGATGAACATGTAAATCTTGTGAACATCCTGTTAATCCTGTCAACGCTTAATCTCGGCAGCGGCGTTCACGAGCTGCTTCACGCCCGCAAGCACCACGAATTCGAGCGCGCCATACGGCTTCGCCGCCTCATCAACCTTCGCCAAACTCTGCTCGCGCCAGTCTCGCGGCGGCGGCATGCCGAGCTTCAGATAGGTTAGCGCCTCCAAACCGGTCGCCCCGAGCTGCGAGAGATTGTGCGCGAGCGGCTTGATCTCTTTCAACGCCGGCGAACGATCGATTACGGGGTTCAATGATGCGCCGGCAGTTTGCCAGTCACCGAGCATCTGGCTCAACTCCGATCTATAAAGCTGATAACGTGGACCATCATTGAGAAACTCCGACACCATCCACTGAAACTTCCGCGCGCCCTCAGCGTCCGGAGTCGCAGCATCAACCACACCCGTCAACGGGCTCAGCATTGTCTGTGGACGCTGCTGGTAGCGCCGGTATTCCTTCACCGGCTCGATAACAGAAACGAGCGTGCGCAGTGGTCCAACATCATCGTGGCGCACGAGCCGCCGCAACATCATCTCCGGATTCTTCTTGTGCATGAGGCCAAGCTCTTCAAGCTGTAGACTGAACACCGCCAGCCTCCGGTACATATCGGGGACGTCGGTCACGGTTCGCGGCGACCAGAGTCTCTCCGCAATCGCCGCCGTGCGTGGCCAGATGCGCGAGTCGATCGTCTCGGGCGTCACCCACTCAGCCCACATCGTCGCTTCGCCGCCAAGAACGTGCTTCGCTTCTTCAGGTGTCAGAGTGCTGTCGGCGGGAAGTGGATCGGGAACGTAGTGCTGCGACGCAGGTTGAATGAGGTCGATGTAATAGCCGTTCGAGAGAATGCCGTCGTAACCTTTGCGTGCGGCTTCAGCGAGTGCCGCAGTGCCGCGCCACGAGTGAATCACTACGTCGTTCGGCAGACCGGGTTGCAGGATCTCGTCCCAGCCGATCATCTTCTTCTTGTGCTTCTGAAGAATCTTTAACAGGCGCGTGTTGAAGTAGGCCTGCAAGGCATGGTTGTCCTTGATGCCTTTTTCTTTCATGTAAGCCTGAATTTTGGGATTGCGGTCCCACTGCTTGCCTTCGTTCTCATCGCCGCCGATGTGCATGTAGTCGTCGGGAAAGAGCGCGGCCATCTCACCGAGAAACACGTCCAGAAACTTGTAGACTTCTTCGCGCGTCGGGTCGAGTGCGGGCTCGAAAATTCCCGGGCGGCGCTCGATCGTGTATGGACCAGGCGCGCTGCCGAGCTCCGGATGACCGACGAGCCAGCTTGTGCTGTGTCCGGGTATGTCAAACTCCGGCACGACGCGAATCCCTCGATCGCGCGCATACGCGATGATCTCTTTAACCTGTTCCTGCGTGAAGTAGTTGCCATCGGATCCGAGCTGGTGCAGTTTCGGAAACTTCTTGCTCTCAACGCGGAAGCCCTGATCTTCGGTGAGGTGCCAGTGAAAAACGTTCATCTTAACGGCGGCGAGGGCGTCGAGATTGCGCTTGAGCACCTCCATCGTCTGGAAGTGACGCGCAACGTCGATCATCAAGCCGCGCCACGGAAAGCGTGGCCGATCGTCGATCTGCACGCCGGGAAGGAAGTATCCGTTTCGATCCGCGTCGAGTAATTGCAGCACAGTTTCGAGACCGCGGATCACGCCGACGACTGTTGGCGCGCTGAGAATGGCCTGACGGCGCGTGATGTCGATGCGATAACTCTCGTCTTCGCCGAGGCCGGGAATGGTCTTGCCGGGGCTCTGCGCGTGAATGATCAATGGTGTCATTTGATCATCCACCGCGAGTGTGGGAGCGAGTGTCAGAACGGTGCGTCCTTCGAGACGCTTGATGAAGCGCCAGATCGCTGCTTGCAGCCGTGCGTCTGAGTGGCCGCGCGTCGCGACGCGGAAGTTGCTGTCGACCGCCAACCGCTCGTTATGGAATGTGATTGATGCGGGAATGGGCATCAGGTTGAGCTTCGGTGGTGATGGTTGCGGTTGCTGCGCGGATACAACGACAACGCACGTGATGATTAGTAACAGAGTTTTCATTTGATTTTGTGTTGGCTGATTGGTTTATCCACAGATTTAGCAGATTGTTTTATGACATCTGTGTAATCTGTGGATGGACTCACTTGACTGTGAACTTTTGCGTCAAACCGGCAATCCTAACCTCGAACTCACCTGGCTCAACGACCGGCTTATTATCGGCACCGATGAACGACAAGTCTTCGCGACGAAGTTTGAAGTTCAGCGTTCGGCTCTCACCCGGCGCGAGACTCACCTTCGCAAATCGTCGCAGACGTTTTCCAGGCGGCGATATCGAAGCAACCAGGTCACTCACGTAAACCAGCACAGCTTCTTTCCCCGCGCGATTGCCGGTGTTCTTAACCTCGACACTCACCGGCAACTCTTCATTCGCAGAGATCGTCTGCTTCCCGATCCGCAGATCGCTGTACGTGAAAGTCGTATAACTCAACCCATCACCAAAACTGAACTGCGGGTTGAATGCCATGTTTCCAAAAGAAGTGTTCTCGGTCTCAAATGGTTTGTGATCGTAATTGATGAGACCGTTTGGCGTGCGCGGGTAAGTGAAGGGCAGCTTGCCACTCGGATTCACGTCACCAAACAATACATCTGCGATTGCCGTCCCGCCTTCATGACTCGGATTGTAGGCCATCACGATCGCCCTCATGTCGTCGGCGATTTGATTGATGATGCGCGGTCGGCCTTCCACGAGCACGAGCACGATCGGTTTTCCAGTTGCTTTCAGCGCCTGCGCGAGTTTGATCTGCGGCGCGCCAATCGTCAGATCTGTGATGTTGCCGGGCGTTTCGCAATACGAGCCTTCGCCGAGCGCGAGGACGATCACGTCGACATTCTGCGCGGCGCGGACTGCCGCTGCGATGTCGACCTCTTCTTCCTGATCGGTCGGTGTGTTGTTCGACGTCGTGCCGGGAGGCCGCGTGATCTTCGTGCCCTGCACAAACGTGACGTTGCCGGCGCCAAGCTTTGCCTCGAGCGCTCTTCGTATCGTGTGTCGATCTTTCGGATACAGGCTCTCTTCAGAGCCCTGCCACACGTAAGTCCAACCGTTATTCATCGAGATCAACGAGTCGGATGTTGGACCAGTGACGAGAACTTTCGTGGTCTTCGCGAGGGGCAGGATGTTGTTGCTGTTCTTCAGCAGCGTGATCGATTCACGCGCTGCTTCGAGGCTGACCTGACGATACTCAGGCAGGGCAAACTTCGACTTCAGCGATGCATCCGGCATCGGCTTCTCGAATAGTCCCAGCTCAAACTTCACCCACAGTATCCGGCGCACTGCTTCGTCGATTCGGGACTGCGGAACTGCACCTTCCTTCACAAGGGCAATCAGGTGATCGGCGAAGCTCAAACTGTCCGGCACCATGCTCATATCGATGCCGGCCAACACCGCCAGCCGCGTCGCTTCTTTTTCATCAGCCGCGATGCGCCACACGTTGACGAGTTTTTTTATGTCCTGCCAGTCAGAGACGACGAGACCTTTGAACCCGAGCTCAGTGCGAAGGATATCGACGAGGATGTGACGATTAACGTGACCGGGAACGCCGTTGATCTCACCCGAGTTGATCATGATCGTGCGCGCGCCGGCTTTGATCGCAGTCTCGAATGGCGGCAGAAAATATTCGCGCAGGTAATTCTCAGGAATCCATGCAGGCGTGCGGTCTCTTCCTGTGAGAGGAAAACTGTAGCCCATGTAATGCTTCAGACTCGACGCAACCGCGCTCGACGACGAAACATCCGTTCCTTCAAGACCCCGAACAAATGCGACGCCCATGACTTTCGCGAGATATGGATCCTCGCCAAATGTTTCCCAGAAACGCGGCCACAGCGGATTGCGGCCGAGATCGAGAACGGGCGAGAAACTCCACGGCAGACCGGCGGCGCGTGTTTCGATCGCAGTGATCTCCGCGGCGCGCTTCATCAATTCCGGATTGAATGTCGCGGCCATTCCGATCTCTTGTGGAAAGAGCGTCGCGCCCTGAACGTAGTTGGCGCCATGGATCGAGTCGATGCCGTAGATCATCGGAATGCCGAGACGTGTTTTCTTCGTCGCAGCTTCCTGAATCTGACCGACGATCTGGTGCCAGTGATCGAGAGTGAGCGCCTGGTCAGCGACGTTGAGAATCGAGCCGACGCCGTATTTGACGATCGCGTTTTCGAGTTTTGCGGGATCTACTTTGATCTGCTGATCTTGACCGGAAGCGATCGCGCCGATGGCGAGCTGGGTCATCTGCCCGACTTTTTCTTCGAGAGTCATGCGCTTGAGCAGGTCTTCGATCTTGCGCGAGTGATCGCGTTCGGGACCGTTGCGGCTGGCGCGTTGGAAGAATTCGTCGCTATCAACGATTACGTTGGGGACCTGGGCTTTGACTGTGATCAGTGGTTGAATCGCGAAGCACAGTGACAGACTGACTGCCCACAGGGCACGTATGGGTATCCGCATCTATAAGCTGTCCTCAGGCAGGAGATTTCAGGAACGAAGAGTATTTTGCCACAAAAAAGCACAAAAGACACAAAAGTTATTTTTGTGATTTTTGTGCCTTTTTGTGGACTGGTTTACAGAAATTTGAGGCAGACGGGCGCCGGGATTTGTTCGTTGTTTACGGTTGGCGTTAGTCGGCCAGTGTTCTTGTCGATATTAAAGACGACAACGTTATCGCTCCGTTGATTTGCGACGAGCAGAAACTTGCCTGCTGGATCGATCGTGAAGTTGCGCGGCCAATTGCCTTCGGTCGAAACGTGTTCGACCGGGGTGAGTTTTCCTGTGCGTGGATTGATCTCGAAGACGACGATGCTGTTGTGCCCGCGATTAGAACCGTAAAGAAATCTGCCTGACGGAGACACGTGAACGTCAGCGCAGTAACTGACGCCCGCGAAGTCGCCTGGCAAAGTTGAAACAGTTTCGATCAGTGTGAGTGTGCCGTTGAGCTCGTTGTATCTAAAAGACGTCATCGTTGAATCGAGCTCGTTGATGACGTAGAGATACTTCCCACTCGGATGCAATGTCAGATGTCTTGGTCCGGCGCCGGCGGTCAATTCTGCGAACGATTGTTTCCCCGTGCTGAGCTTTCCCGTCGCTCGATCGAACGTGTAGATCATCACTTTATCGATGCCGAGATCGGCGGCGAGTGCGTGACGCTCAGAGCGATCAAGAATCACGCAATGCGCGTGTGGTCCTTTTTGTTGTTCCTTAATGCCTGATCCTTCGTGTTGCTTTACATCAATCGCCATTCCGACCGTGCCATCAGTGCGAACCGGCAACACAGTCACACTGCCTCCCGTGTAGTTCGCGACCAGCAATGCTCGCTTCCTCGTATCGATGCTGAGGTGACACGGGTCGGCACCTTGCGTTGCCTGTTCATTCAGCAAGCGCAGATTTCCGGTAGCAGCATCAATCGCAAACGCGCTCACGCTACCACTGGGTTTTCCGGCGTACTCGCCCACCTCATTAACTGCGTACAAGTAACGTTTGCTGCGATCGATAGTGAGGAACGACGGATTTACAGACTTAATCGAGCTGAATTTTGTGAGCGCGCCCGTAGCCCGATCCATTCGGTAAACGTAAATACCTTCGCTTTTCCCTGAAGTATATGTGCCAACGTAAAGCGTCAGCTCGCGATCCTGAATGGACCATGCGTTTGCACGCCACGCGAATGCACCAAACAGACCAATGCCGCCAGCTTGCAGAAACTGGCGGCGTGAAAGTTTGTTAACTGTCACCGGCGACTCCTCGAATCGTCTGAATTGAAAACCAGCGCGATTCTTCCTAGTCGACTTCGCGACAAAAAGCAAGGCCCTGACTACCGCGTCAGAGCCTTCGCCTTCAGTGTGCGCCCCGTTTTATTACTTTCCACGATCGATCAGAAGCTCAGTGCGCTTCACAGCTACAGCCTTTTCCAACGCTCGCTCACGTTTGGAGATCGGGATCTCGTGTCCGTTCATGCCGCCCACGATCCAAAACTCCGACAGAAAATAAAGATCGTCATAACGGTTGAAGACCAGTCGTGTTTCCTCCACCACGTCGTAGGCACGAGCTGGTCTCGTTACCACAATTGCGGTACGGTCGTCGTCGTCCTTTTGCCGAATTACCCAAACAGTGTCTGAGTTATTCCTGTTCCGCTCGATGACGTACTTTCCGGACGGGAAACTTTTCTCACCGACGCTAAAATTAAAAGGTATATGTATGATGGTTTGCCGGTCAGACTGTCCGAAAGCGGATGAGAACGTCAATAGTACGAGTAGACCAGAGAATGCGATTGCCCTTTGAATGTGCTTCATGGTGCTCTCCTTCAGGCACTTGGAAAATATCGGCTCGCCCAATTGCTGCCGTCACTCGAATAACGCGAGAAAGAGAGGGAAGAAGGGCCACTC
>DATHTI010000436.1:0-3128 GCA_035463335.1 Pyrinomonadaceae bacterium
TATTTACAACTATGACATTCACTCAAACCGAGCGCACGAAGCTCAAGCGACTACCGAAACGCGGTCATTTCGATCGCGAAACTGTTTATGGAATTCTCGATGAGGGATTTATTTGTCACGTCGGCTTTGCGCCGGAAGGGCAGCCGTTCGTTATTCCGACTGGTTATGCGCGTGATGGTGACACGCTTTACATTCATGGCTCGGCGGCGAGCCGGATGTTGCGAACCTTGTCGACCGGACTTGATGTGTGTGTGACGGTAACAATCATTGATGGCCTCGTGCTGGCGCGATCCGCGTTTCATCACTCGATGAATTATCGATCGGTAGTGATCTTTGGGCGTGCGAAGTTGGTTGAAGATCGTGAGGAGAAGATGGCGGCGCTGCTGGCGTTGTCGGAGCACATCATTCGCGGGCGCTGGGCGGAGGTGCGTGAGCCGACCGAACAGGAGATGAAGGCGACGACGGTGCTCTCGCTGCCGCTGGTGGAGGCGTCGGCGAAGATCCGCACCGGGCCACCGCTGGATGATGAAGAGGATTACGAGATGAATGTGTGGGCGGGTGTGATTCCGTTGCGATTGGTGGCTGATGAACCGATTGCGGATCCGCGATTGATTGATGGGGTTGAAGTGCCCGGCTACGCGCGTGAGTACAAGCGATAGTTCAGAGTTCAAGCTTTAGCTTGCTCGCTCGACCCCCACGTACGCAAGCTAAAGCTTGAACTCTGAACTTTATCTGTTATCTTTTAAGCGCTTCGACCAGAACGCGACCCGTCGAATTACTCGGCGCCGTGATCCGCAACAACGCTGACAACGTTGGCGCGATATCAGCCGGTGTGGCGGGCTCGAAATACCGCCCCGGCTCAACCCCCGCTCCCATGATGATCGTCGGCACGTGCGTGTCGTAGGAGTAAGGCGAGCCGTGCGTCGCCGTAATCGTCTCGGCGATGTACTTGAAAGGCTCCGCCACCATCACCACATCACCACTGCGCGAAGGATAAAACCCATGCTGCGCCCGCCGCTCGATCGGATCAGTCACTGACGTTGCTCCCCGCAACAACTGCACTCGCGAAAAGCAGCGCGCAATCCCCGGCACAGTCAGCACCGCTGCCACGACCACTTGCGAAAACTCCTCGACATTCACGCCATCACGTTTCAACGCGTCGTAGTTGAAATAGATGTTGTTATTGATGAACCACTCGCGCCACCCTGCGCCTTCCTGAAATCGCAGCAGGTAATCAGCCGACGGATCGGGCGTCTTCCCCTGCGGGTTGTAACGCGAACTGATCGCCGCCTGAATCTTCCCCATCACCGTCGCGAACGGTAGTCTGCCGCCGCCAAGGCCAAGTGCCGCCGCATGTTCGGGAATCGGCGAAACACCGTGATCGGCCGTGAAGGCAACAAGCGTGTTTGCGAGCCCAATCTTGCTGTCAACGAAGTCGAGCAGCGTCGCAACGTTGCGATCGGTGCGCACTGACACGTCCATCACTTCCTGGCTGTATGGACCAAAGCGATGACCAACATAATCATTCGCAGAGAAACTGACTGTCAGCACGTCTGTGTCGTCATCCTGTCCGAGCTGCTCGTTGACAATCGCCTCCTGCGCGAATGAAACGAGAATGTCGTTGGTGAACGGCGTGTATTCGAGTGAGAGGTAGAAATTTCGTCCGGGCGCTGTCAGGCCACCGGTGATAGTGTGCGGGAAGGTGTTGGTGTCGGGCGTCCAGGCTTTGCTCACGTCTTCCCATTTCGGATCATCAGGCCCAGCACGTTTGACGTATTCAGCTTCCGGTAACGTACGTTCCCATTTCGTGCCGAAATATTTGTCTGCCGGCTTGGCGTTATTGAAATTCGTGACCCACGCCGGCAACTGGTTGAAGTAGTAAGTTGACGACACCATCGTGCCTGAAGCGACGCTGAACCAGTACGCAGCATTCGCATGACGACCCGCGGGTAGAATCGCAGAGCGATCTTTAACGGAGATGCCGATCACTTTCGCGCGATCGTTAGTGGCGAGACGAAGCTCGTCGCCGACAGTCGAGGCCATCAGCCGCGAGGGACTCGCGGCGGTGTCGGTTGGAATGCCGCCAAGCAGTTTTACTGAATCGTCTGTGACGCTCGTGATTCGCTTGCCGGACGGGCGGTCGAGCCAATCGTTGCCGATGATGCCCGACTCAGCGGGATATGCGCCGGTCATCATCGTGCCGTGACCGGGCGCGGTGTAAGTCGGCATGTGATCGTAATTGGATTGCGTCCACGACGCGCCATCGCGCATCAAGCGTTTGAAGCCGTTTGGACCAAAGAGATCTCCGAAACGTTCCAGGTAATCGTAGCGAAACTGGTCCACTACGATCAGAAGCACGAGTCGCGGGCGTTTTTGAGCGGAGGGTTGTGTCCGTCGCTGCGCAAAGCTGACGGACACAAGCAAACTTACAATTAAGACAAAGACCAGGGGAGTTCGTCTATGCATGCGCGCATCGTAACACGGATAACACCGATTACTCGTAGCGTAGTGCTTCGATCGGATCGAGCGACGCGGCTTTGCGTGCCGGGTAGTAGCCGAAGAAGATCCCGACCGCAGCAGAGAAGACCACTGAGCCGATGATCGCCATCATCGACACAAGCGTGGGCCACCCGAGAAACGCCGGGATCGCCAGCGAGAGCGCGACGCCGAGAACGATTCCGATTGCACCACCCATCAAACTAAGCACGATCGACTCGATCAAAAACTGGCTGCGCACCGCAGACGAGCGCGCGCCAATTGCCATGCGAATACCAATCTCGCGTGTGCGCTCGGTAACGGACACGAGCATGATGTTCATAATGCCGATGCCGCCGACGAGCAACGAGACACCAGCGATACACGCCAACAAAATCGTCATCGTCTTGCTGGTCTCATTCGCAGCTTCCGCAACGTCAGTCATGTTTCGGACCGTGAAATCGTTCGGCTCACTTGCCGTTAGCTTGTGACGCTGGCGTAGCAAGTCAGTAATCTGCGACTGCGCCGTGTACGTCGCGTCCTGCGAAATCGCCGAGACGAACGCGATCTGAATACGATCTCGACCGAGTATCTTCTTCTGCACGGTCGTGTACGGTGCGAACGCGACGTCGTCCTGGTCGCGGCCCTGTGGA
>DATHTI010000437.1:0-7509 GCA_035463335.1 Pyrinomonadaceae bacterium
GTTGCGGTCGTCAGGGAAATAGTTAGAACAACCAGCCCGGCAGAAAATGCAAGCAGTGTTTTGGCAAGAATTCCGAATCTCGACTTCTTCATGATTTGTTCCTTTCCTGTGTAGTGGGTTCACTAGCAGTCACACCTCGAGGTGGTTGGCGAACAGGGTTGATGACGTAGTAAACAGATCGACACGACCTGCATACATTTGTGGTTCTGGGACGGGAGTTCCCGGTGGCGCTATGCCAATCGGGTGTGAGGGTGATTGGGAGTTACGGACGGGTCAGATCTATCTGCCTGGGCACCAGGTTAGGGTACGGCGGTTATACCACGGGCTTGGACGTTATGAATAGCTTACTCTCTGTTAACTTGGACCGGGCCAGTAACCGTCAAAATTCTTGAACTCAGAAACGCAAATCTGTCACAATGCGACGACCTCAAACCCTTAAGGACAACGTTATGAGAACAATGTCACGATTCCTCGCCCTGGTGGTTGCCATCTCCTCTTTCGGATTGCCGGTAATCTCTCAAACTCAAACAAAACCGGACGCGACAAGAATTCTGAACAACATGTTCAGCGTATATGCCCGCGCAGCGTCGTATCAGGACGAGGGTATTCTCGTCACCACGACTGATACACCGACGGGCGGGCTCATCGAAAAAATGCCATTCAAAACATTTTTCAAACGGCCCGGCCTGTTTCGATTTGAATGGACTGACTTTACGATTACAAAGCTGGGCAGAACGTACCGGATATGGTCCAACGGCACGGACGCCTTTACATATTGGGAACCAGATCGCTACGAGAAGGAGGAATCTCTTGGCTTAGCTGTTGCCGGCGCTACCGGTGTTTCTTCGACAACGGTTAATACTGTTTCGGACCTGCTGTTGCCGGACGAGCTTGGGCCCTCAGCTCTGAAAAGGTTAACAAGGGTTTCACTATTAGGCGAAGACGTTTTTGAAGGGGTGCATTGTTATCGTATCAAAGCAACTGAAGACGGTGAGTCTATTGAATTGTGGATCGGCAAAAATGACCTTCTCTTGCGCAAGCTCAGGCGAGAAAGGAAGCAGGGCGACGAACTGCGGATCAGGGAGGAGATACGAAAAAAGATTCAGGTGGACCAGGCGATTGCAGAAAACGTCTTTAACTATAAACCACCCATTGCGTTGACGCCTCGAGAAGACACTGACGTTGAGGGCCTGGATCGATTACCCAATCCCGGGCCCGCTGTGTGGACCGAGTTCAGATCTGAGGACGGACGATTTAGCATACTGATGCCCGAGAAACCCGTCTCGAGCGCATCCACTATGGATACACCGCAGGGACGAATTGAGCAACACATGTTCATCGCCTCACAGAGCCCGCTTATGTGTATGGTTGCCTATTCCGACTTCCCGAAACAGGCGATGATCGATAAAGATGTTGACGGATTTTTTGAGGGTGTTCGAGATCAGTTTATCAGGCAGGTTGGTGGAAAGCTGGCCAGTCAAAGCTCACTGTCGCTGGATGGGTACCCCGGACGCGAAGTAAAAGTGCATATGTATGGTGGTGAACTTCGCCTGCGGATGTTTCTTATCGGCGATCGATTTTATCTGTTGACTCTAACCAAGTTTGCCCCGTTTATTGAGTCGGACGTGCAAACAGTTAACAAATTCTTTGGCTCATTCAAGCTAACTACGCTACCTAAGCCGATAGCAGCTTTGGTGACCAGACAGAAGTAACAGCCACAAAAAGCACAAAAGGCACAAGAGGCAGGAAGTCCTTTGTGCCTTTTGTCCCTTTTTGTGGCTATACTAACGCGAGCAAGGAGGAAGACCCATGGCAGATACTTCAAGGTTTACGATCATTTGTCCCTGCTGCGAGGCAACACTGACGATTGATGCGCAAACCGGAGCCATTCTTTCGCATGAAGAGAAGGCGAAACCGCTCGCTTCGTTCGATGAGATGGTTAAAGGACTCGACAAGCAAAAGCAGGTGCGCGAACAGATCTTTGCGCAGGAGCTGAGCTCCATGAAAGACCGCGACCGCATTCTCGAAGAGAAGTTTCAGGAAGCAATGAAGCGCGCGGAGAAAGACAAAGGCAAGCCTTATCGAAATCCCCTGGACATCGACTAACCACCCGGAGAACACTTGATGGTTCGTATTTCAATCCGACTTGTTTTCACTGCTCTTCTCCTCGCAAGTCTTCAGTTAACCGGTTTCGCACAAGCCCGGAATCCGCAGCTCAAGTTCACCGATCGCACGCTCGCCAACGGCATGCGTGTATTGGCCGCTCCCGATACTTCGAGCCCGACGGTCGCGATCCAGGTTTGGTATCACGTCGGGTCGAAGGACGATCCGCCGAACCGCAGCGGCTTCGCGCATCTCTTCGAGCACATCATGTTCAAGAGCACGAAGAACATGAAATCGGAGATGATGGACCGGCTAACGGAAGACGTCGGTGGCTTCAACAATGCGTTCACTGCCGATGACGTCACTGTTTACTTCGAAGTCGTGCCGTCGAATTATCTCGAGACGCTGATCTGGGCTGAAGCCGATCGACTCTCCGGCCTGAACGTTGACGATCCGAATTTCAAGTCGGAGCGCGACGTCGTGAAGGAAGAGTTTCGCCAGGGCGTGCTCGCGCCGCCTTACGGCCGCTTCGAATACCTGCTGCAACAGAAGTCGTTTCTCGAACATCCGTATAAGCGTCCGGGCATCGGCAGTATTGAAGATCTGGATGCCGCGTCCCTCAAGGACGTACAGGAGTTTCACTCTACTTACTACCGCCCGGACAATGCGACGCTCGTTGTGGTGGGCGACTTCGATCCGAAACAGCTCGATGCCTGGGTCGATAAGTATTTTGCACCGATCGCGAAACCATCGCGCCCGCTTCCGCGTGTGACGGTGAAAGAGCCGCCGCGCAAGAGTGAGACTCGTTTGACGGAGTATGGCACCAACGATCTGCCGGCTGTTGGTTTGACTTATTTGACGCCGCGACAGGCTGATGCCGATTCGGATGCGCTGCGCGTTGCTGACGTGATCCTCTCGGGTGGCGAATCGTCGCGGCTCTATCATTCGCTGGTTTACACGCAGCAGCTCGCGGCAGAAGTGAATTCGAGTGCTGACACGCGTGAAGATGTGAGCTTGTTTATGTTGACGGCGGTTTTGTCGGAAGGGAAGAAAGTCGAAGACGTCGAGAAAGCGATGCTTGCGGAGATCAAAAAATTGCAGGACACGGCAGTCTCCGCTGCTGAGCTGGACAAGGCGAAGAACCAGATCATCACGAACCAGCTACGCCAGCGTGAAACGAGCAACGGCAAAGCCCTCGCGCTCGGAGAAGCGGCGGTATTGCTCGGCGATGCGGCGCGAGTGAATACAGATCTCGATCGACTGCAAGCCGTGACTGCCGCTGATATTCAACGTGTGATGAAGAAGTATTTTACCGACACGAATCGCCTGGTGTTGTACTACCTGCCGGAAACGTCGAAGAAAAGCGGGGAGGGCAAGTAGGTCATGCATAATCTGATTCGTCTTTGCAGAAACATCGTTTTGGTTGCTGTATTGCTGTGTGGTCCGGTTGGAATTAACGCGCAAACGCCACAAGCAACGCCTCCTCCTCCAGCGCCGCCGCGCTCCGGCACATTTCCGAAACCAGTCGAAGAAACACTGCCCAACGGACTGCGCGTGATCGTGATCGAGCGACGCGAAACGCCGCTCGCTTCCGCGCAACTGCTGATCAAAAACGGCGGTGAAGTTGATCCACCAGAGCTGTCAGGGCTGGCGGACATGACTGCCAATCTGCTCACGAAAGGCACACAGACACGCGACGCCACGAAGATCGCACAGGAAGTCGAGAGCCTTGGCGCATCGCTCAACTCGGGCGCGCGCTGGGACTCGTCATTCGCAACCGTCAGCGGGATGTCGTCGAAGATACCGCAGGCGATGGAGATCCTTGCCGACGTCGTGCGCCGTCCGACATTCAAAAGTGAAGAAGTCGAACGCTTGCGACAACAGTATCTCGACAATGTCACGCTCGCGCTCGGCGATCCGGGGACGATTGCGCGCATGGTAGCCGCGCGAGTTGTGTTTGGTGATAGTCCTTACGGTCATCCGGTGAGCGGCACGACGGAGTCGCTGACGCGGATCACTGCAGCAGACATCACGAAGATGCATTCGCGGTATTACCGTCCCGACAATGCGATTCTCGTGATTGGTGGCGACATCGGCGCGAAAGACGGCATCGCCCTCGCGACGAAGTATTTTGGTGACTGGCAGAAGCCGGGTACGCCGTTGCCGTCGATGAGTGCGGCGATGGAGGGCGCCGGAGGTAAGACTGGTCGAGTGGTTGTGATCGATAAGCCGGATGCGGGTCAGGCTGCGGTTTTTCTGGCGCGCACGGGAATCAATCGCAAGGATGCTGATTATTTTCGTGGCATCGTTTCGAATTCGGTGTTGAGTGGTTATTCGGGACGGCTGAACCAGGAGATACGCATCAAGCGCGGGTTGAGTTACGGCGCGAGCAGCCAGCTCGACACGCGACGTGATGTTGGACCATTCCTCGCCTCGGCACAGACGAAGAACGAGTCAGGCGCGCAGGTGGCTGATTTGTTGATGGGTGAGATTAGCCGGTTGTCGTCGGCGCCGCCCGCGGATGTAGAGTTGACGCCACGTAAAGCGGTTGTGATTGGTAACTTTTCGCGGAACCTCGAGACGGCGAGTGGGTTGGTAAGTCAGGTCGGGTCGCTGGCGTTGCATGGATTGGGTTTGGATGAGATCAATCGTTACATCAACAACGTGCAGGCGGTGACCACTGCGGACATTCAGAAGTTTGCAGGGACGAGACTGGATGCGAAGACGAGCAACATCGTCATCGTCGGCAATGCGAAATTGTTTTTGCCGGAGCTGCAGAAGAAGTATCAGAATATCGAAGTGATACCAATGGCTGAGCTCGATTTGAATACCGCGCTGTTGAAGAAAAAGCAGCCACAGATTTAACGGATTATGGACGGATTTAATCATGAGTAAACTAAGCCTGGCAGCCGTTCTGTTACTGATATCACTTAGTACATTACACGCGCAGCAGGAGCCGATCGATGGCGTTGACGCGCGCTCGAATCCGGCTGAGTTCGCGAAAGGATTAGGTAGCACGGATCCGCTGGTGCGACAACGCAGTGCCGAGGCGCTCGCGAGGCTGGCGGCGATAGATCAACGTAAGCTCGTCGAAGGCTATCAACTCCAGGAGAAAAATAAAGAAGTTCTGCTCGCACTCGACTGGGCGCTCTATCGAATGGGCCGCGAGGAATCGTTGTATCGCATCGTCGATGATCTCGACTCGGGTCGTCAGGAGCAGGCCGTCAAATACTTATCAGAGCTTGAAAGCCCCAACGTTTTGTATCCATTTCTAAAGCGCGCCAACAACGTGGCGCGTATTAACGCAGGACTGCTCAAAGCCCTCGCTCGCATCGGTGACGCGCAGACGCTCGAGCTCGTTAAGCCTTTCCGCGATTCACATCAGCCCTACGTCGCCGAAGCGGCTGAGACCGCGCACGACGAAATTGAGAAACGCCTCAGCGAACCCGCCGCAACCACGACACGCGCCCGCCCGCGCACGGTTGAGAAGGCTCCGGATCGACCATAAGTACGAATGCACGCCAGCCTGCGCACATTTCTCGATCTACTAAACAGAGAAAACGAAATCACCACTCTCAAAGCCGAGGTCGATCCCTACCTCGAGCTGGCAGAGATCCATCGTCGCGTGATCGCCGAGGCTGGTCCGGCGCTGTTGTTCGAGCGCGTGAAGGGCAGTCGTTATCCCGTCGTGACGAACATGTTCGGCACGGAGCGACGCATCGATCTGGCGTTTGGTCCAAAGCCGGAAGCTTTTGTGCGCCAGATGGTCCATATCGCGGAGTCGATCCTGCCGCCGAAGTTTGGCGAGCTGTGGCAACATCGTTCGGTGGCGCTCGATCTCGCGAAACTCGGAACACGCAACACCTCGCGATCGCCCGTCACGCAGGTAATCGATCGTCCTGCGCGATTAAACGAGCTGCCTGTGTTGACCACATGGCAGGAAGACGGTGGGCCATTCATCACTCTTCCGCTTGTCTACACTGAGAACCCGCTCACGAAGAAACACAACCTCGGCATCTATCGCATCCAGGTCTACGACGCGCACACAACCGGCCTGCACTGGCAGATTCAGAAAGGTGGAGGCTTTCATTACAACGAGGCGGAGCGTCTCGATCAGCCATTGCCGGTAACCATCTTCCTCGGTGGACCACCCGCGCTGATCCTCGCTGCGATCGCTCCGTTGCCCGAAGACGTGCCGGAGCTCGTGCTGGCCTCGTTGCTTGCCGGACAAAAACTGAAGATGACGCGGAACCCCCTCGGCGCCGGAAGACATCGTCTCGCAGCCGAAGCGGAATTCGCCCTTGTCGGGCATGCACCGCCACACAAGCGCAGACCGGAAGGTCCATTCGGGGATCATTATGGTTACTACTCGCTGCGTCACGATTACCCCATCTTCAATGTTGAAGCGGTCTTTCATCGCCGCGACGCGATTTATCCGGCGACAGTGGTCGGCAAGCCACGCCAGGAAGACTTCTTTATTGGCGACTACTTGCAGAAACTTCTGTCGCCGCTCTTTCCGCTCGTGATGCCGTCTGTGCGAGATCTCTGGTCGTATGGTGAGACTGGATTTCACTCGCTTGCGGCGGCAGTGGTGCGTGAGCGATATGGTCGCGAGGCGCTCGTCTCCGGTTTTCGAATTCTCGGTGAAGGGCAGTTGTCGTTGACGAAGTTTTTGCTACTCACTGACACGCCGCAGGACTTGAAAGACTTTCCCCGTTTGCTCGAGCACGTGCTGGAACGCTTCCGCCCGGAGACTGATCTGTTTGTTTTTTCAAACGTGTCAATGGATACGCTCGATTACACGAGCGGGAAAGTGAACGAAGGCAGCAAGGCGATCATGCTTGGATTGGGTGAGGCTGTGCGCGAGCTGCCGCGAGAGTTTAAGGGGCAGTTACCGGCGGCGATTGCACGTGCGGAGGTGTTTTGTGGTGGATGTTTGGTGTTACAAGGCGGATCGTTTGCGGAAGATGAGTCGCTGGCGGCGCGAGTAGCTGTTGATCCGGTGTTTGCTGAGTGGCCGTTGATTGTCTTGCATGATGATGCGGGTGTGGCGCGATCATCGCCGGATTTTTTGTGGGCCACGTGGACGCGTTTCGAGCCGGCGTCGGATATTTATGCGGCGCGTACGACAGTTCAGCGACATCATTTGGTCTACACGGGGCCGATCGTGATTGATGCGCGGACGAAGCCTGGTTTTCCGGATGAATTAGTTGTGCGGGATGATATTAAAGCCCTTGTCGATCGCAGGTGGGGAGAATATTTTTAACCACGGATTTTACGGATCTTAAATACGGATTCAAATCCCGATTTAAGATCTGTGTTATCCGTGGTTAAGTTTTATCGTAAACAGCGCGCCGCCTGCGGGTGAGTTTGTGGCTGTGAGGGTGCCGCCGTGTTGTGTGATGA
>DATHTI010000438.1:0-5663 GCA_035463335.1 Pyrinomonadaceae bacterium
CAGTGAGGCGATACGCGAGTATCGAGTGGCGACGAAACTGAAAGAGGACGATCCGGATATTTTCTATGATCTGGGCGTCGCGTATACGAAACTGGCGCAGTACGACGCGGCGGCAGCGGCGTTTTCGAAGTCCCTGGAGATCGATCCGGACTATTATCGCGCGCAGGATGGGTTGGACGAGGCAAAGGAAGGGATCAAACGCATCCGCGCCGGGCGCAAGCACCAGGCAGATTTGTTGAAGAAACAGCAGAAAAAAGAGGAGTTGGAGAAGGCTGCGGCCTCCCCGACTCCGTGAGGATTTGAGATGGCAACATACACTCCACCACCGTACTTCCCGCAGGGCTCACTCGCCCCACCGGACAAGCGCCGCTACCGGAAGTTCAAACTGTTGATGACGCTGCTGGCGCTGGTGATTCTCGGCGTGATTGGGACGGTTGGATATGGGGTGTGGTATTTGATCCGGTCGATGTTTTGAATTTGTGTTCAGAGTTCAGCCTTTAGGCTGCTGCCTTGCCACCGCAGACAAGCTAAAGCTTGAACTCTAAACTGTTTTTCGCCCACCTGCGCTTGACACCAGACGCCCACATCTTTATAGTCTCCCGTTTCGGGCCAAAGTGTCTGAAGCAAACAAAAGCAACGTCCGGTTGGTTCTGTAGGTGTGGAGGCGTTGCTCGACCATTAGTATTTCCGGTCGTTTGACAATTATTGTGGCGTAAATGGTAAGAGTCGCGGCTCAACTCGCAGCCGTTCCAACGCTTACTCGCGCGGAAGGACACTTCTCGCCCAATATGCGACGCCACAGAAAAGTTTCGGCTTGAGGGAAGCCATGATCCACGCCCGCCGCTGAAGAAGCGAAAATCAGAACGTCCCTATTAACTTAATTCTTAACAGGGCAGCCGCCTGCGCTGACTGCCGGACAAGTTCCGGAAAGAGGTAGGCAGGGGGCCTTTTGCGCGCGTAACGCGCTCGCATTAACGAGGAAAACAGTGCCGACGATTAATCAGCTTGTTCGCAAAGGCCGCCAGCAGGTGAAGTACAAGACGGCCAGTCCCGCGCTCCAGAGCTCGCCTCAGAAGCGTGGTGTCTGCACCCGTGTTTACACGCAAACGCCGAAGAAACCGAACTCGGCGCTCCGCAAAGTCGCGCGCGTGCGCCTGACCAACGGTATCGAGGTCACGACTTACATTCCCGGCGTCGGCCACAACCTCCAGGAGCACTCGATTGTGCTTATCAGGGGCGGCCGCGTGAAGGACCTGCCCGGCGTCCGCTATCACGTGATCCGCGGCACGCTCGACTCGGTCGGCGTCGCCGATCGCAAGCAGGGACGCTCGAAGTATGGAGCGAAACGGCCGAAAGCCAGCGCTAAATAAGAGAAGAAGATATGCCAAGACGACGAGTAGCCGAACGACGCGAAGTACTTCCCGATCCTGTCTATAACAGCCCCCTCGTGACGAAGTTCATCAGTGGCGTGATGTGGGAAGGCAAGAAGAGTGTGGCCGAGAGCATTTTCTACGATGCCATGCGGTCAATCGGTGACAAGACGGGCGAAGAGCCTTTGAAGGTTTTCAAACGGGCGATCGATAACGTGAAGCCCACGGTTGAAGTGAAGTCGAGACGCGTCGGCGGTTCGACTTATCAGGTGCCGATCGAAGTACACCAGGAAAGGCGCGGTGCCCTGGCAATTCGCTGGATCGTCTCCTACGCCCGCGGCCGCGGTGAAAAGACGATGACTGATCGTCTGGCGGCCGAGATTCTCGACGCGGCGAACAACCGCGGCAATGCGGTGAAGAAGAAGGAAGACACGCACCGCATGGCGGACGCTAACAAAGCATTCGCGCATTACAAGTGGTAACGACTGAGGTTTATCCACAGATTACACGGGTGCAATAAACAATCGGCGTAATCTGTTGGATAAGAAATCGAAATGGCTAAGCACGACCTAAGCAAGTTCAGGAATATCGGCATCATGGCCCACATCGATGCCGGTAAGACCACCACCACCGAACGTGTCCTTTATTACACGGGCATCACGCACAAGATTGGCGAGGTGCACGAGGGTACGGCGACGATGGACTGGATGGAGCAGGAGCAGGAGCGCGGTATCACGATCACCAGCGCTGCAACCACCTGTTTCTGGGAAAGAAACGGTGTCGATCATCGCATCAACATTATCGACACACCGGGCCACGTTGACTTTACGATGGAAGTGGAGCGCTCGCTGCGCGTGCTCGACGGCGCTGTCGCTGTGTTTGACGGTGTCGCGGGCGTTGAGCCGCAGTCGGAAACTGTCTGGCGTCAGGCTGATAAATACGGCGTTCCGCGCATTTGCTTCATCAACAAACTCGATCGCGCAGGTGCTTCATTCGACCGCTCATTCGAGTCGATCATCACCCGTCTCGGCGCCAATCCAGTAGCGCTTCAGATTCCGATCGGTCTTGAAGACCAGCTCAAAGGCGTCGTCGATCTGGTTGCGATGAAGGGCTTGATCTGGAAAGACGAGACAAAGGGCGCTGAATACGAGGTCGCAGACATTCCCGAAGATCTAAAAGACGCCGCTGCTGCTGCCCGCGAGAAGCTGATCGAAGCTGTCGCCAGCATCGACGACGACTTGATGCACAAGTATCTCGAAGGCGAAGAGATTTCTGAGGCTGAGATTCGCAAGGCGCTGCGCGCTGGAACGATTAGCCTGAAACTCGTGCCCGTCGTCACGGGTTCAGCGTTCAAGAACAAGGGCGTGCAGACTCTGCTCGACGCAGTAGTCGACTATCTGCCGTCGCCGCTCGATGTGCCGCCGGTTGAAGGTGTGAATCCGAAAACGGACGCGGTTGAAACTCGTCCGCCGGATGCGGCTGCGCCGTTTGCCGGTCTGGTCTTCAAGATCATGGCCGACAAGCACCTGGGCCAGTTGTCGTTTGTACGCATTTACAGTGGCAGTATCAAGGCCGGTTCTTACGCCTACAACCCAATCAAGGGTAGCAAGGAGCGCGTAGGCAGGCTGATGCGGATGCACGCCAACAAGCGCGAAGACATTGAAGACGCGAGCGCCGGTGAAATCATTGCTATCGGCGGTATGAAGCAGGTCACTACCGGCGACACGGTTTGTGATGAGAACAAGCCGATCATCCTGGAAAAGATGGAGTTTCCGGCGCCTGTTATTCGCGTTGCAGTCGAGCCGAAGACGCGGCAGGACCAGGACAAACTCGGAGTTGCGTTGAATCGACTCGCACAGGAAGATCCGTCGTTCAACGTCTCAACCGATCAGGAAACCGGGCAGACGATCATCGCGGGTATGGGTGAGCTTCACCTCGAGATCATCGTCGACCGCATGAAGCGTGAATTTGGCGTTGAGGCCAACGTGGGCAAGCCGCAAGTGGCCTATCGCGAGACCATCACGCAACCGGCGCCTGGTAAGGAAGTCTATAAGAAGCAGACAGGCGGCCGTGGCCAGTTTGGGCACGTGGAGATCGAGATCGAGCCTGCTCCGGGCGAGGGGTTTGTTTTCGAAAATAAGATTACGGGCGGCGCCATTCCCAAGGAGTACATCAAGCCGGTCGAGAGCGGGATTAGAGACGCGATGGAGCGTGGTTTTCTCGCTGGCTATGAGCTGGTGGATATCCGCGTGCGCCTCGTGTTTGGTGGTTACCACGAGGTCGATTCGGATGAGCGCTCGTTCCACATTGCGGGCTCACTCGCTTTTCAGGACGCGGTGCGAAAGGCAAAACCAGTTCTGCTGGAGCCCATTATGCGCATCGAGGTTGTCACCCCTGACGATTACATGGGGGCGGTAAATGGCGACCTGATGCGGCGACGTGGTCAGATTGAAAAGACCGAGCCTCGACCCGGCGGCGCACAGGTGATTACGGCATTTGTGCCGCTTTCTGAGATGTTTGGTTACACGACGGACTTGCGATCGGCGACCCAGGGTCGCGCAACTTCAACGATGCACTTTGAGCGCTATGACCAGGCGCCGAAGAACGTTGCGGAGGAAGTGATTGCAAAAGTCCAGGGGGTTGCAAAATAGCGGCGTAGGAGCGGCACAGGCTTACAGAGTCTGTGCCTTTTCTTTTAACTAGAAATACACGGGGACAAAAAGATGTCGAAGGAAAAATTTGACCGTTCGAAGCCGCACGTGAACATCGGGACGATCGGGCACGTGGATCACGGGAAGACGACGTTGACGGCAGCGATCACGAAAGTATTGGCGAAGCACAATCCGAAAGTGCAGTTTGTGGCCTTCGATCAGATTGACAAGGCGCCGGAAGAGAAGGCCCGCGGCATCACGATCGCGACGGCGCACGTGGAGTATGAGACGGCCAATCGTCACTACGCGCACGTGGACTGTCCCGGCCACGCCGACTACGTGAAGAACATGATCACGGGCGCGGCGCAGATGGACGGTGCGATTCTGGTGGTGGCAGCCACTGATGGCCCGATGCCGCAAACGCGCGAGCACATCCTTTTGGCGCGCCAGGTAGGCGTGCCGGCGATGGTGGTGTTCATGAACAAGGCGGACGCGGTCGACGATCCGGAGTTGCTGGAATTGGTGGAGCTGGAAGTGCGCGAGCTTTTGAGCGCGTATGAGTTTCCGGGCGACGAGATTCCGGTGGTGCGTGGCAGCGCGTTGAAAGCACTGGAAGGCGATCCCGAGTGGGAGAAGACGGTGGACGAGCTGATGGCGGCGGTGGACAGCTACATTCCGACGCCCGAGCGCGACATCGAGAAGCCGTTTTTGATGCCCGTGGAAGACATCTTCACGATTCAGGGCCGCGGTACGGTGGCGACTGGTCGCGTGGAGCGCGGCAAGGTGAAGGTGAACGAGCAGGTGGAGATCGTTGGTATTCGTCCGACCACCAAGACCGTGGTGACCGGCGTCGAGATGTTCAAGAAGCTTTTGGACGAAGGGGTGGCGGGCGACAACGTGGGCTTGCTGCTGCGTGGTATTGAGCGCAAGGACATCGAGCGCGGGCAGGTGATTGCGAAGCCCGGCTCGATCACGCCGCACACGAAGTTCAAGGCTGAGGCTTACGTGCTGACGAAGGAAGAAGGGGGCCGTCACACGCCGTTCTTCAGTGGATACCGGCCGCAGTTTTACTTCCGCACGACGGACGTGACGGGGGTGGCGCACCTGCCGGAAGGCGTGGAGATGGTGATGCCGGGCGACAACGTGCAGATGTCGATCGAGCTGATCGCGCCCATCGCGATGGAGAAGGGTTTGCGGTTCGCTATTCGTGAAGGTGGACGCACGGTTGGAGCCGGTACGGTTTCGGACGTGATTGAATAGTTTCATCCACAGATTACACAGAAACGAATGAACAAATTCTGCGTAATCTGTGGATAAGAAGTTTTGAGGTTGAGCAATGCCACGCGATAACATTGTGCTTCAGTGTCAAGATTGCAAGAGTCGGAACTACGTGACGACCAAGAATAAGAAGACCACGCCCGATCGGCTGGAATTCAGCAAGTTCTGTCGCCGTTGCCGCAAGCACACTGGTCACAAAGAGACCAAGTGATCACAGGGGTATAGTGTCAACGGTTAGCACGTCGGTCTCCAAAACCGAAAGTACGGGTTCAAATCCTGTTACCCCTGTCGTCACCGTTTGGAGTGCGGAGAGGTAGAGTCGGGGTGTCGAGAAAAGAGGAAGAGCGGATGAGCGAAGAGAGGG
>DATHTI010000439.1:0-9262 GCA_035463335.1 Pyrinomonadaceae bacterium
ACTCGGCTCCGGCAGCAACGTGCTCGCAGACGATGCCGATCATCATTACGTCGTGCTGAATTTGAGCAACATGAAAGGCGAAGTCCACATTGACGGCGAGCTCGTTTCGGTCAGCGCCGGCTACTCGCTGCCACGACTCTGTATCGATGTTGCTCGCGCCGGATTGTCAGGCATCGAGGGACTGGGCGGCATTCCCGGCACGGTCGGTGGCGCGCTCTGGATGAACGCGGGCGCCTACGGCCACGAGATTGGAACGGTAACTGAGAAGGTGCGCGTGGCACGCGAAGGCAAGGTTGTTGAAATCGATGGCCACAGTATCGAGTGGAACTATCGTCACGCATCATTTCGCGAAGGCGAGTTGTTACTCGGCGCGACGCTGCGTCTGAAGCATGATGATCCGGAACAGATCAAAGCGCGCATGGATGATGCGAAGAGTCGTCGACTCGCCACTCAGCCACACGGCGCGCGCTCCGCGGGTTGTTTCTTCAAGAACCCACCAGCGAGCGCGATCGGCACGGGCAAGATCATCGACGAGATGGGAATGAAAGGGCAGCGACGCGGTAGTGCAGTTGTCTCACCGAAGCACGCGAACTTCATCGTCACCGAAGGCGAAAACGCGCGCGCCGAAGATGCACTCGCGCTCGCAGAAGAGATTCGTGAACGCGTGCGACGCGAGCAGGGGATCGAGCTGGAGTATGAGGTTGAGCTGTGGCGAGCAACGCCATCCACAGATTACACAGAAAATTCGTCTGTGGAATCTGCGGAATCTGTGGATAGAAAGGAGGCGTGAGGATGAGGGAATCGATCGGGGCACAAAAGGTTGGTAATCGCAGCGGCATCGGCAAGAGCAAGTCGGGCGTGGGCCAGCGTCCGGCGAAGCGTGGGTCGAATGAAAATATTACGGGGCGGCTCCGGTTGCTTTTGGCTTACGTACCGCTCGCACTCCGGATCGGCGTGATCGCGATCGTCGCGTTGATTGCGTTTGTCGGATACCGCGCAGCCTCGTCAGCAAGCTTCTTTCAGGTGCGAACGATCGAGACTCGTGGCGCGGCGCGCGCTTCGGTTGACGACATCAAGAAAGTTGTCCGTAGCGATGTGAGTGAGACTGGTGTTTGGCGCGCCGATCTGCAACAGCTAAGTAACGATCTCGAGCGTCTGCCGTGGGTGCGCACCGCAGTCGTCACGCGTGTTCTTCCTGACGGTATTCGCGTGCGAATTACCGAGCGCGAGCCGAAGGCGGTTGTACGTACCGCGGCGGGACGATTCATCTGGGTCGATGACGATGCCGTGTATCTCGGCGAGATGTCGCCAACCGATCAGATGCCGGCGTTCTTTCTGCGTGGCTGGAACGAGGAAGACTCCAGTGCTGCACGTGTAGAGAATCGCGACCGGGTGCGAAAGTTTCTCGAGTTGCAGCGCGACTGGAGCGGGCAGGGAATCTCGGAGCGCGTTAGCGAAGTCAACCTTCTCGATCTGCGCGACGTGCGCGTGCAGCTCGCCGGTGATGATTCACAGATTGAAGTACGACTCGGATCGCAGGATCAGAGTACACGACTGGGAAAAGCATTAAGCGTTCTCGATGCGCAACGGCAGACCGCACGTGGACCGTTGATCAGCTACATAGATCTCACGCAGGGTAAACGCGCGATAGTTGGACTGGTTACCGGTAATCACACGGTAGCTGAAAGTAAGAACGAGTAGTCACAGATACCCGACATGGCCAAACGTACACAGCACACGATCGGTCTCGACATCGGGACAAGTAAGGTGACGTGTATCGCGGGCGAGCCTGGTGAGGGTGGCATCCTCGAAGTTGTCGGCATCGGCGAAGCCGAGGCGCGCGGGCTTCGCAAGGGAGTAATAGTTAATCCCGATGCCGCAGTCGACGCGATCAAGAAAGCAGTCGAAGACGCTGAGCGCATGAGTGGACTTGAAGCCGAAGAGGTCACGATCAATCTTGCGGGTTCACACATACTCGGTTTCAACGGCCAGGCGATCGTCGCTGTCTCCGGTCGTGATCGAGAGATCGTCGCTGAAGACGTTCGACGCGCGATCGATTCAGCGTGCGCGATTCAACTTCCGGCTGGACGCGAGATCGTCGATCGATTGCCCCAGGAATTCATCGTCGACGATCAGGATGGCATCAACGATCCAGTCGGCATGATCGGCGCGCGACTCGCCGTGAAGGTACACATCGTGACGAGTCCGGTAACGGCGCGCCAGAACGCAATCAACGCTGTGAACCGTGCCGGTCTTGTCGTCGCAGACATGGTTCTGGAGCAGCTTGCAGCCGCGGAAGCGTCGCTAACTGAAGACGATAAAGAGTTTGGCGCCGCCCTCGTGGACGTGGGCGCGGAAACGACCGGACTGATTATCTACCAGCGTGGCGCTGTCCAGCACACGGCGGTTTTTCCGCTCGGCGGCTCGCACTTCACGAACGACATTGCTTTCGGTCTGCGCACGCCGATACCCGAAGCCGAGAAGATGAAGCGCACGGTCGGATGCGCGTGCAGTAGCTCTTTGAGTGAGATGGAACGTGGCGAGCTCGTCGATGTGCCGTCTGTTGGTGGACGTCCACCACGCCAACTCTCGCGGCAGATCCTCTGCGACATTCTTCAACCACGTGCTGAAGAAGTGTTGATGCACGTCGCTGACGAGATCAAAGACGCAGGTTGGGAACGACAACTCTCGAGCGGTGTGGTGTTGACTGGTGGTGGCGCGTTGCTGCACGGCATGACTGAGATCGCGGAACAGGTCTTCGATGCACCAGTGCGCATTGGTTATCCCGAGCGAGATCGTTTTGGTGGTTTGGTTGAAGACATTCAGAGTCCAGCATGGACTGCCGCTGCTGGTCTGGCGCTGCTCGCGCATCGCACTCAGGCAGCGGAGATACGAACCGGAGTTAGCAGGCGCGGATCAACAGGCAAGCTGACGCACTTCGTGTCACGTTTTAAAAATAGATTCGGTAGTATTTTCTGACAAGTTGTTGTATGCTTGCGCCCCGGTTGCACAAGATATTGTCCGCCAGATATCGAGGCCAGTGGCTCAACAACCCCAACATAGAAGGAAGCGGCCCTGGAAGCCATCCCGTTTTGGGAGAGAGGAACTAACTATGACACCGGACACTCGTCAACCGGGCACGGGCATTAATATTTTCATTGATGATGATCCGCCACTCACTGGTGCGCGGATAAAAGTGATCGGCATCGGCGGCGGTGGCAGCAACGCTGTGAATCGCATGATTGAAGCGGGCATCGAAGGCATTGAATTCCTGGTTGCCAATACTGACCTACAGGCATTGAAGCGTTCGCGCGCGCCGATCAAGATCCAGCTCGGCAGTCGTTTAACTAAAGGACTCGGCGCTGGTGCGGATCCTAACGTCGGTCGCGAAGCCGCACTCGAAGACACTGACAAGATCATTGAAGTGCTCGAAGGCGCTGACATGGTTTTTGTAACTACTGGTCTCGGTGGTGGCACCGGAACTGGTTCAGCTCCGATCATCGCGTCACTCGCAACGGAGCTCGACGCGCTGACAGTCGCTGTCGTGACGAAGCCGTTTCATTTCGAAGGTCGTCGTCGCATGCAGCAAGCCGATCAGGGACTGCGCGAGTTGCGAGAGTGCGTTGATACAGTCATCACGATTCCAAACGAGCGACTATTGCACACTGTCGATCGTGGAGTTTCACTCGCTGACTCATTCAAAGTTGCTGACGACGTGTTGCGCCAGGCGGTGCAGGGCATCAGCGATCTGATCACCGTTCCGGGTTTGATCAATCTCGACTTCGCTGACGTGAAGTCGATCATGCAGGGAATGGGAATGGCTTTGATGGGTGCGGGCAGAGCGACAGGCGAGAACCGCGCAATCGAAGCAACTCAACAAGCGATCTCGTCGCCGCTGCTCGAGGAAGCGACGATTCAGGGCGCCAAGGGTGTTTTGATCAACATCACTGGTGGACCCGATCTGACGTTGTTTGAAGTGAATGCTGCTTCGTCGATCATTCGCGAGTCGGCTGACGACGATGCAAACATAATTTTTGGCGCAGTGATCGATGAGAACCTGACTGACGAGATGAAGATCACTGTGATCGCGACAGGTTTTGATAAAGAAGTGACCTCAATTGCGTCTGCCGCTGCGACAACGGCGATTCCCGCGCCGCCACCACGTTACGTAGCAAGGCCGGCCGATGACCTCCCAAGGCCGATGATGGGCACTTCGCGTGTTGATGATCTCGACGTCCCGACTTTCATTCGGAAGAAGGCTGACTAGAGATCATTTTGGGCAGGATTACTGGTTTTCACGATTGTCACGACCGAACTGCCAATCATGAAAATTCTGTAATCCTGCCTATTTTTTTGAGCATGAAATCACGCCTGCTGGCTCCCACTTGCTTGCATCATTTCTTGCATCTAAATCTTTGAAAGCAAGATGGTTTTTCTCCTTTGCTTTTTCTTCTTTTGTTGTGTAGCATGTCGGTCATTCCTTGCAGGAAATTCCATTACGGGTATAGTTCGTTCCTCTCCTCGGATGGGCCGCAGCCTGCGAGAGCTTTGACACTGATCTGAACATCAAAAGCCCTATGTCCTATACATTGGTAGTTCTCGACTGGGTGAAAACGCCCGTCATAGATTTTTGGAGGTATTAATCAAGTGAATCGTAAACTCATCAGAACCACACTCGCGGAAGTCAAAGGCAAAGCCCGAGAAGTTCCGCAGCCCAGAGAGCGTTCGAATGGGAGCTCCCGCGCCTCAAGTGAAGGAAGAGAGCCACGCGCTCCGCAGCAACACGCGCCGGTCCAGGTAAAGAAAAGAGTTCCGCCTCCCAACGAAACTAATGCGGAGATCTTTTATTACAAGAAACAGATCGACGCGCACACGCCGATGGTCATTGTTCTACTAGACGGCGAGGAGATTGAAGGCACGATCGAGTGGTATGATCGTGGCGCACTCAAGGTCAACCGAAAGGGTGCCCCCAATCTGCTCGTGCTCAAGCGGAACATCAAATACATCTACAAGGCTGACGAGCGTGTGGAAAGTGCCAGCGCGTAAGGGATAGTTTAATGCAGCCTCGCCCTGAGTCTCGCCCTGGACAACAGTGCGTCGCCTCAAGCAATGCGACACTCAGAACAAAGCTCAACGACCCCGGGAACTCGACCGAGGCGGGTTTTACCGCGCATCGGCATTACCATGGGAGACCCTGCGGGTATCGGGCCGGAAGTTGTTCTTAAAGCTGTTGCCGAAGAAGAAATCAGACGAGTTTGCGTGCCGGTCATAATCGGCGATGCCCAGTTGCTGGCTCACACGGCACGCACTCTTGATCTGCAATCCGGTTACGACATCGTTCGCTTTGAAGAGTCGTTTCCGGATGACTTCTCCGAACCAGTCATTTATCACCTCGATAACATCAGCGGCTTGATCGAGCCGGGCATCGAATCGGGCGCTGCTGGAAAAGCTGCGGCTGGTTACATCGAAGCGGCGGTGGAGTTGTGTGCGGCGGGCAGCATCGATGCGATTGCCACCGCGCCAATAAACAAGCGCGCGCTCTTTCTCGGTGGTTACAGTTTTCCTGGTCACACGGAGTTTCTGGCTCATCTCACCGGCGCCGAGGAATATGCGATGGCGTTTGTTGCGGCAAACCTTCGCATCGTTCTTTTGTCAACGCACGTTCCGCTTGCCGAAGCGATTCGTATGGTGGAGCGCGACCGCCTCGTGAAAGTGATCAGCCTTACGCATCGCGAGCTGCAGCGCTGGGGTATCGAGCGCCCGCGACTTGCCGTGGCGGCGTTGAACCCCCATGGAGCTGAAGGCGGGCTCTTTGGAGTGGAAGAAGCCTCGGAGATTATGCCCGCGATCGAAGCCTCACGCCGGATTGATGATATAAATGTACAGGGGCCGTTCTCGGCAGACACGGTTTTTCTGCGTGCCTCGCGAGGTGAGTTTGACGCCGTCGTTGCTTGTTATCACGATCAGGCGATGATTCCGGTCAAGTGTTTGTCATTTGGCGAGGCTGTGAACGTAACCCTCGGACTGCCCTTCATCAGAACTTCGGTGGACCACGGCACCGCTTTCGACATCGCCGGCAAAGGACTCGCCGAGCATTCGAGTATGGTGGCTGCGATTAAACTCGCCGCGGAGCTTTCCACGCAGGCTGGTGAGAGCTGTCGCGCAGTCGAAATTTGAAAACAAGAGAAGAACACTCACATGGAGAACAACGACACCCTTACGACCGATAATCGTCGCATGCTTGTTGCTGACGACGATCCAGCGATTCTTCGTCTCATCGCAACGATTCTCGAGAAAGAAAACTTCAACGTGGTGATGGCGCGTGACGGGCGCGAGGCTTACAAGATCCTGCAGGCGGATCCGAATTTCACGGCTGCGATTCTCGACGTCGTTATGCCGCACATTTCCGGTCCTGAGCTGGTCCGCTTTATGAAGTCGGAAGAGCGACTGAAACGGATTCCGGTGATGATGATGACTGCTGAGCAGGATCCGAAGCTTTCGTCTGACAGTTTTTCTGCGGGCGCGGTCGTGTTTTTGCCGAAGCCGTTCACGACAGCGCAGCTACAGATCATGTTGCAGATGTTGATTGGTAAAAAGACTGCCGATTCGTAATGCGCCACAAAAAGGCACAAGTTGTTTATGTGATTGTTCTGATTCTTGGGGGCTTTGCTCTTCAAGGGCGCAACTGTAGGGGCGGCCCTCTGTGGCCGCCCCAGCATGATTGGCGAACTGGGGCGGCCACGGAGGGCCGCCCCTACAGTTATTTCTATGACATCAGCGAGAAAGATGCGCGTCGCGCGTTACAGAACATGTTTGGTTGGGCGTTGCCGAGCGGTGACGTTCGCATCAACGCGATTCGAGCGAGCGGCGCTGAAGGTGCGGAGGTGAGCGCTAGCATCCAAGCTGTCTTTCGTCTACGACTGAACGAAGGGCGTTGGGAGGTGCGCGAGGTCAGAACGGCGCCGGATCGTTGGGAGCGGTTGGAAGTGATTGCGCGTGCGGCGGGGGCTGAGTTGCCGGCAGGTGAGTGTGATGCGCCGTCGCAGTTTGCGCGGAGTAAGTCGGCGACCGAGTTGACGACCAAGCGCGCGCGTTGTTTGGTTGCGAGTATATTCGGCGTTGCGCTGCCTTCGGATGATGTGAGGATCAAAGAGATCTCGCCGTTTGGGTTGTCGATTGGAGCCGAGTCGACGGCGTTGGTGGTTGCGTTTGGTCGTGCAGACTTTCGTTTGGCACGCGAGGCGAAGGCCTGGCGAGTGGTTGAGTTTAAGAGCGGTAATCGTGATTGGGTAAACGTCTCTGGCCTCGCGGCTGCAATCGACCTTGTGAAACGCTCAGCCGCCACTGACGAGCTTTCGACGATCGCCAGGGCGTTAGGCGACTTCCGGCGCGAACGTGGCTCGTTTGTCGTTTCTGACAGTGAATCAGTCCTGATCGATCATCTCAGCCCGCATTATCTACCGCGCGTGATTCGTGTCGATCCATGGCACCGCCCCTATCGATACGAGGGCCAGCCGGACCGTTATTCCCTCCGCTCGCTCGGTCCCGACGGCAAACCCAACACGCCAGACGACATCGTCGTCTCCGGCCCGTAGCCCAAGTGCCCTAAAACAAACTCTTGACTGCCCCTTACCGTGGGTGTTAGGTTTTCTACCGGGCTTTTTTCGAGGCCCGCTTCGTTTCGACTTGCCCGCGCCATCCGTGCATATGCACTAGGCCCCGCCGATGGTGCAATTCAGCTAAAGGGATTAGCTTTGCTAGCTGGACGCAAACTCCTACTTGCCGACGATTCGGCCACCATTCAGAAAGTTATCGACCTTACGTTCGCTGACGAAGGTGTGCGAGTCGTTATTGTGAGCAACGGCCAGGAGGCCATTGATCAGCTCCTGGAGCTGCAACCCGATATAGTTCTGGCAGACGTCTTTATGCCGGCTCGCAACGGCTACGAGGTCTGCGAATACGTCAAAACAAACGAGAAGCTGAAACACATCCCCGTAATGCTGCTCGTGGGCTCGTTTGAGCCGTTCGACGAAGCGGAGGCGCGCAGAGTTGGCGCGGATGACATCTTGACCAAACCATTTCAATCAATTCGACGACTGATCGACAGAGTCGGGTCGCTGGTATCCAGCCCGCCTGTCGAGAAAGAGCGTCCAACGGCCGAGCTTCCGAGGGTTGAAGAGCCGGAAGAAGTGGAAGAGCTGATGGACTCGCACGAGTTGGAAGTTACGACGGCGGATACATTGCCGCTCGAACAGGCGTTCATAGACCACGAACAGAAGGTGGAACAGCCGGTTGCCGCAACGGAATCGTTACCACGTGAGGAGACAATGAAAACTGAGACGCGCGACGATTCCCCTGGCGATTCAGACGTGCTGTTGGACATTGGGGATTATGAGCCTGTGCACGCGAGTGCCGATGACGATTTTGTGTTGGACCTTGACGATGAGCCCGTAGCTGCGCCTGCTTATGCGGCAGCGCCCGCGCGTGCCTTTGTGGAACCGGAAGTGAAGGAGGCAGTTGCGGCGGCGAGTGCGTATGAGGCGGCTTATCACCTACAGGTTCACTCTTCGTTTGCAGACACCCAGGAGGTTCCGTTTATTTCTCAAATGCCAGACGTTGCGGTTGTCGAGTCTGAGCCGGAGCCGGTTGTCGCTACTGAACCCGAGCCGGTCGCTGCTTCTTTTACTCCCGGTCAGCTCACTCCCGAAATGATCGACGTGATCGCGCGACGTGTGGTTGAGATGATGTCGGACAAAGTGGTGCGGGAGATCGCGTGGGAAGTGGTCCCGGACCTGGCGGAGTTGTTGATCAAGGAGCAGCTCGAGAAGCAGTCGAAGTAAGAGTATTTCAATTCAATCTACCGAGCAGGTGGCTCTCGCGAGTCACCTGCTTTCGTTTTGAGGTCACAAATTGTGACCTCAAGTTGGGCTAAAACAGTAGGTGAGCTATGTCTCTGGCGGCATGCCAGAATCGAACGATCTCGATTGAGCGTTGATCGTGATTCAAGCGATAGACAATTCGATAGCTTTTCACGATGAGCTCGCGAATGGAGTCGTTATCAAATTCAGGTACAACACGGCCTCGCTCCGGGAACTGGGACAGACCTCGAGCGTAATGAATTAGGTATCTGCCAAAGCGCAAGGCTTGCTCACGATCGTCCATCGAGATGTATCGGACGATGTCTTCTATATCTAATTCTGCGGAGCGTGAGAGTTTTACTTGATAATCCATGAGGGGAGCTTTTTCTCAACTTCTTCAATGG
>DATHTI010000440.1:0-5508 GCA_035463335.1 Pyrinomonadaceae bacterium
CGCGTAGTGTCGTACTCGTGACTGATGGTTACGTTTCCGGTGAACAGGGTGTGTTCGATCATATTCGCGCGAACCTGAACCGTTGTAACGTCTTCGCATTTGGTATTGGCGGCTCAGTAAATCGCTACCTGATTGAAGGCATGGCGAAAGCCGGTATGGGTGAGCCGTTCATCGTCACTGAAGAGTCGGAAGCTGAACGCGTGGCCGACAAGTTTCGCGAGTACATTCAGACGCCCGTGTTGACTGACATCCAGGTTCGATCGATCGGCTTCGATACTTACGACGTGAATCCGATGCGATTTCCTGATTTGCTGGCCCAACGCCCGATCATTCTGTTTGGCAAGTGGCGCGGCCCGGTCGCCGGAACAATCGAATTAACCGGCAAGACGGGTCAGGGCGAGTACGTTTCTCGTCTTGATGTTGCTGGAAGTCAACCGGATGAAGCTAACAGTGCGCTGCGTTACCTGTGGGCGCGGTCGCGTATTGCCGAGTTGTCTGACTACGGCTCGTCTGATCTCGCGGAAGAGAACATTAAAGAAGTCACGTCGCTTGGTCTGAAGTACAACTTGTTGACGCGATACACGTCGTTCATTGCGGTTCGCGAAGTGGTGACCAATCCGAACGGTAACGCGCAGGACGTGAAGCAGCCGTTGCCGCTGCCGCTGCGAGTCAGTGACCTGGCGGTTGGTGGTGGTGCGGAAGTCGGTAGTGAGCCTGAGCTGATCTGGTTAGCCGTGGGTTCGTTATTGCTGGTGACAATCATGATCCTGCGGAGACGAAGGTGGTTTGTATGAATCGCCGCAGGATGATCTGGGGCGCACAGCTCGCGATAGTTGCGCTGTGCGCCCTGGCACTCAAGCTGTATTACTCCACCGCAACTGCGAATGAGTTGCGGTGGATACTTGCTCCGACGACGCTGCTGGTCGAGTTGTTGAGCGGACGATCGTTTGAGTTTGAGTCGTACACGGGTTACATGAGCAGTGATCATAGGTTCGTGATTGCCGTGCCGTGTGCGGGCGTGAACTTTTTGATTACGGCGTTTGTAATGCTGGCGTTGCGGCGGTTGTGGAACGAGCGGTTTGAGAGTGTGAGCTGGCGCTTTCTGCCGGTGAGCGCAGCGATCGCATATGGGACGACGCTCATAGCTAACGCGGTGCGGATTTTTATCGCGTTGGAGATTCAACGTGGATCTTTTGAGGTTAGCGGGTTGAGCGGGAACCAACTGCACCGGCTCGAGGGCATCGTCGTTTATTTCGGGGTTTTGATGTTGTTGTTTGTGTTGATGGAGAGAAGAAACTCGCGCAAGGTGTGGGTTTTTCCGCTCGTGATTTATTACGCGATGACATTAGGCGTGCCGATTGTTAATGGATCGTTTTACCGCGCAGGTTTTTGGGAGCACTTTGGGTTCGTGATGGTGATGCCGCTCATCATTGTTGTGACATCCAACGTGCTCGTGTTTTTACTGCGCAAGCCCGCGAAGCGGGCGACAGCATAAAGCCTGGGGCGCAAGCCCCAGGATCACGAGAAATTAAAAAGGATGGAGCCCGTAAAACGGGCGACAGCCGTTGCCTTGTGCGCTGTCGCCCGCTTCGCGGGCTCGCTTAACTTGTTACGTTCGTGGTCCTGGGGCTTGCGCCCCAGGCGTTATGCTGTCGCCCGCTTCGCGGGCTAAGACGCGTAGCGGTGGACCATGCGCGCACAGAAGTCAGCGTACTCTTCGATGTTTCGCGGCGGGCTCGTGTGATGCGGGTTGATGCCCTTCGACTCCGGCGTAAAGCAAAACGTGAGCGTCACGTCAAACGGCTCGAGCGCTTTCATCATTCGATCAAACCACGCTTCATAATTCGGCCGCTCAGTGTCTGACCAGCTCAGCCCCGTCCGCAAGTTTTTTACTCCCAGACGCCGCAACCACTTCACCGCATCATCAAGCCGCGGATCTTCGAAATGAAACCACTGGCAAACACCCACCGCCGGCGTGTAATCCGCAAACTGCCACAACGCACGCTTCGCATTGCCATGTTCGTCGAGCAGGCCCATGTGGAAGTGACGATAATAGGCAGACCCCTCCGCTTCACGATGCCGTGTCGTGGCAGGCCACGCAGCGGGCAGATCGTAGAGACTGTACCAGTGAATGCGCGGCACGCGACCAATGAGCAGCTCAGCAGAACGGCGCAGCCCGAACTCCTGAACCTCTTCCGCTCCGAAAGTGGACGCGCCAACCTCTGAAACCCAGATCGGCAGACTCGTCACATAACGGATTTCCTGAATCTTGTCAGGCCACTCGTGAATGGTCCAATGGTTCCAGTCGAGCGGAAAGCCGTGCACCGCGACGACGTCCATACAGCTCAACACGCCCTTTGAATCCATGTTCTTGATGAACTCGGGATCGATCGGCGAAATACCGCCCAGCACGCGCAGCAGCTTGCCGTTTTCAGCGCGCACAGCATCGGCGGCGAGCTTCACCATTGCCGCGAACATGCTCCAGTCAGGATCAACTTCAAAATCCCAGTGGGATTTATTGTTGGGCTCGTTCCAGAACATGACTGCTTCGATCATCGCGTAATCTCCCGGAGCTCGTTCTCGTAATTCCACGGGTGGCTCAGCGTCGTGCGACGACAAATGAAAACCTCGTCTTCCGGATGGTCCACGGTTTCGAAACCCGCGCTCCGCAACATCGCTTCGAAACAGGCGCGATTCGGGATCCACCAGTTGGTGGGATCGTTCGCATAGCGCTTCTCAATGAAATACATGCTCGGAAACTTTTCGTTTTCGAACAGCTCGCTTTGCCAGAACGGAAAGTCGGGTGGCACCGCGATACTCTGGCTCGAGCCGCGAATCATCGATTGTGCGACTAACAAATCAGCGACGACGTGTTTGTGAAGCAGATCGAGTGCGAGCAGCGGGTGTCGTAAGTGATACAAGACGCCCATGAACAAGACGAGATCGAATTTTTCGTTGAGCTCGCCCACGCGGTACACGGAAAGATTGCGAAACTCGATCTCCGCCCCACTGACTTTCGCGGCAAAACGTGCCTGGTCCAGGTATGTTTCATCCGTGTCGATCGCGACTACACGATCCGCGCCGCGGCGTTTCATCTGGATCGAGTAGAAGCCCGCGTTGCAGCCGACGTCGAGTACTGATTTGCCGGTGAGATCGCCGGGAATGGACGAGGCGAAGCGTTGCCACTTCACATCGGGATAGTCGCCGAGAAAGTGGTCGGGCGCTGTCTTGACGCCGCCGAGGTCGAGGTTATGAAACCATTGGCCCAACTCGGCAACGCGCTGGCGGATCTGCTCTTGAGTTAATGATTCGTTCATTACCTAAAAGGATTTACATGTAAATCTTGTCTAATCTTGTACATCTTGTAGAAACGACTTTCCCGCAACCCTACTACCCAACGGGATATAGATCGTCTCTTCACTCTGTTCTCCGAGTACGCGCATCGCCTCGCGGTAGCCATTCAACGTGCCGACATCCACGTAAACTTCACCCGCCGGAACAGCGAGCGCTTCGCCACCTTCCGCGAGAAAGGCGTTCACGAGTGATCCGATGTATTCGTCACATCGCTCACGCCTCTCCCACAACGCATAAAGCTGGTGCAGCACCGCGCCCGGCATCTTGAACGCGCCCCACACCCACGACGACCCGGCATCGATTTTCTTCACATCGATCCGCAGCACACGCCCGTGCTCGTCTGACACCACCGCATCAAAGAACTCGGGATGGTCCACCGGAAACACGAGAAACGACAATCGATCGTCCGGCAGTGCAGAGAAGCCATCTTCCGGAAACCAGATCGTATCAGGCAGGCCAATGACAACTACTTCGCTGTGATCGATAAACGGGAGGGCGCGAAAGATCGCATCACACAAACCCGCTGCCGCCGGCTGCACGGTGTAGCAGAGTGTCGCTGGTCCAATCTCGCCACCGAAGTATTCGAAGATGTCAGACTTGCCGGGCGACACGACGAAACAGATCTTTGTTGCACCACCTTTGATCATGCGTTCGACGAGATACTCACTAACGGCGCGCGGCCGCTCGTTGCCGTTCTCGTTGCGACTGCCGACGGGCAGCAGCTCTTTTGAAAACGCGAGTGGTTGAATGCGGCTCCCAATGCCTGCCGCCGGCACAATTCCCCACATAGTTCACGCCTCAACCCATTGGAAACTTGCCTCGTGCGACCGATCGAGCGCTGAGTCGAGGATCGCTTCCAATTCAGCAGCGCGATGAGCCGCAGTGTGCGAGTCGAGCACTCGTTGACGACCCGCCTGCGCGATGCGCGCGATCTCGGCGGGCGGAAGTTGCATCGCTGCAATCACGTCTGCGGTGTCGCGCGCCACGAGAATCTCGACGCCCGGCTGAAAAAACGCATTCAGCCCGGCCCATTCATCCGACAAAATCGCCACGCCACACGCCGCTGCTTCGAAGAGCCGGCCCGAGGGGCAGTAGCCCATGCGCGCCATCGCGCCTCTCGTGACGTTGAGTGTCAACGCAGACGAGCAAAAGAATGCTGCGTGTGCGGAAGGTGGTACGTGCTGCACGTACCAGATATTTTGTTGCCACGGAAAATCGATTGGATACTTCGAGCCGCCTATGACGAAACGTCGTTCCGGTAATTGGCGTGCTACCTGGATAAACAGATCGTCGAGCACACTTTGGCGATCCGGAGCGTAAGTTCCGAGATACGAGAGATCTGCTTCATAAGCCTGGCGCGCCGGAGCAGGATGATGCACGTCGGGATCGACGCTGCCAAAGAGCGGAACTACACGCCTTGCGCCAAGCTCATCCTGCAACGCCATCAACGCCGCGCCACCGGTATAACTCAGTACCAGATCGAAATCAGCGAGCTTGCGTGGACCGATGTAAGCGAGCTGTTCACCATGCTGGAGTGCTTCGAGCGTGATCGGCGTGTCGAGATCGTAGAAGACGCTCAAATTGATGTTTGATGAAACTACGAGTTCGGTCGCGGCGATGCCGTCGGGGCAGTATGACGTAACTACAGCGACGTCAGATTCTGCTACTACATCACGCGCTGTCGCCGCAATCTCAGACCAGTCGTTGTAGAGATAGAGGTCTACTCCGGGCATTTCCATCAGATCGCGATGAGCCGCGTAGTAGGGAACGTCACGCTCGAAGAATGCGATGCGGTGATGACGAGCGGTGAGCGCTTTGAACAGGCCGCGCAGGAGTGTTGCGTGGCCGTTGCCCCACGATGAGCTGATCGTTAAGCCGAAGAAAACAAGCCTCATAAGCCGCTAAAAGGCACGGAAGATTTTTTTGCCACAAAAAGGCACAAAAAACACAAAATAGAAAACCGAAACGCCGAACGCCGAAAAATACAAACAGTCAGGTCCATAGCTGAGTCAGGTCGGAGGTGTTGTTTATTGTCAGCAGGGTCGCGTTGTCGTCATTTACTGCGAGCACGCTCACTGAGCAGGGCGAAATTTCGAAACGTAGGATCATGTCTATCGGGGTCACTGCGAAATACGCCACTGCTGCGCGAATGAC
>DATHTI010000441.1:0-6615 GCA_035463335.1 Pyrinomonadaceae bacterium
AACCGGGACGCGTTGCGCAGGTTGGCAGTACCGCCTTTGGCGTTATCACCAACACTCGCTTCCCGACGGGCGATTCCGGATCTTCGAGGCAGATGCAGTTTGCTTTGAAGTACAAATTCTGAGGAAAACATTAACCACGGATTACACGGATTTGTGTAATCCGTGGTTAATTTGCATAAGCAGGGAATCCATAGTTTCGTCATTCCTCACCGTGATGTGAATGCCCGCGAGTTGATATATTGGCAGGCGGCGTTCGTAAAGTGTCTGGGCCTGTTCACGGGTCCTTCCTAGCGGACGATCTTCCTCTGAAGCGGCGATTCTTTCCCAACAAATCTCGAACGGCGTGTCTAGCCAGATAGTGGTGCAATTGTATTGATCGATCAGATCGCGGTTTACTTCCTCGATCCAGGCGCCGCCGCCGAGCGCGATCACACCTGCCTCTCCACTCTGCAACAGCTCGCGCAGTGCGTTCGACTCGATCTCGCGAAATGCAGGCTCGCCGTCTTCCGTGATGAGTTGGGCCGGACTGCGACCGACGCGTGCTGTGATCCACTCATCGAGGTCAACCATCGCAATGTTGCGCCTCGAGGCCAGCTCGCGAGCTACTTTGCTCTTGCCGCACCCCATGAAACCGGTGATCACGATTGGCCCACGTTGTCTCATCTCTGCGTCACCGATTCCAGCAGCGTGAAAAACTCAGGAAACGAGATCGCGACACATTCGGCGCCGTTTATTTCTGTATCACCCTCAGCAACGAGGGCTGCGACCGAGAAAGCCATCGCGATCCGATGATCACCATGCGAATCGATTAAAGCGCCGTGTAGTTGCGTTGGGCCGGAAACGGCCAGGCCGTCGTCAAACTCTTCGACTTCAGCTCCCATGGCGCGCAGGTTGGCGGCCGTAGTCGCGAGCCGATCACTCTCTTTATGTCTCAACTCAGCCGCGTCGCGAATTTGAATGCCACCGTGGATCTGCGAACCAACCACCGCGAGTAACGGAAGCTCGTCAATCAACGATGGAATCATCGATCGACTCAGTATCCGGTCGCTATCGCGTACTGTTGCGCCGAGCCCACCGCGAACGTCGATCGTTCCGAACGGCTCGTTGCGTTCGGTTTGTAAGGCACTAGTCGAGATATCAGCGCCCCACGAGCTCAGCACCCAAAGAAACGCAGCGCGCGTGGGATTCAGCCCGGCGCCTTCGATCGTGAGTTTGGATTCAGGCAAAAGCATTGCGGCGGCGACGAAGTATGCTGCTGACGAAACGTCACCCGGAATCGTTATCGCGCCTCCAGTGAAGCGCGCCGGACCATCGAGCGTCACGGATAAGTCGCTATTCGAAGTTACGGGAACACCGAAACCGTTGAAGAGTCGCTCGGTGTGATCGCGAGTCGAAGAACTTTCAATTACGGTTGTTCGTCCGCTGGCGTTGAGCCCGGCAAACAGTATCGCTGATTTAACTTGTGCACTTGCGACCGGAAGTTTGTAAGTGATCGGATTCAGTCGATTCGACCCGTGAACTTTTAACGGCGCTTTTCCGTCAGTGGCTTCGATCTTCGCTCCCATCATTTCGAGTGGTTCGATGATGCGGCGCATCGGTCGCGAGCTCAGCGAAGCGTCCCCCGTTAGCTCCGCGGTGAAATCATGACCAGCTAAAACGCCAGCCAGTATTCGCAAGGTTGAGCCACTATTGCCGCAATCGAGCGGGCGTTGAGGCGCGGAAAATTTCTGGCTGCCTGCAATAATCACCTGGTTTTCTTTGCGCTCGATGGAGATGCCGAGCTCGCGCAGACACGATAGTGTCGAGGCACAATCAGCAGCCGTTGAGAAGTTTGATATCTCCGATCTGCCGTCAGCGAGAGCGGCAATGAGCGCCGCGCGATGCGATATCGATTTATCGCCGGGCAGACGCAGGAGACCCTGGAGAAAACGTGCTGGCTTGAGTCTCATAATGTCAGATACTGTACTTAAGACGACATTCAGGGCAACGATGTGTTATAAATGACGCATCCTGCGATTATCTTTTCCCTCAGAGCAGGTTTTCCCCCGGAACACAATTTCGTAACCAAGGGGTAGGGTGTTTAGCCCGAAGTAGGAACCGTGTCTGCAATAATTTATCCGACAGTACTCGTTGCCGAAGATTCGACTGACACTCGCATTATGCTCAAGCGGGCCTTTGAATTAAAAGGCTACCGCGTTTTTGAGGCCGAAGATGGGAGGCAGGCGCTCGATCTGGCGCGGCGCCACCATCCGAGCCTGATAGTTGTGGATTTGAATATGCCGGTTTTGGATGGTTTGGAGACGATTAAGAACTTCCGGAAGCTCGAAGGCGAAGGCGACCACACGCCAATCGTCGCGATCACGGCTTATGACGTCTACGGTATGGAAGAGGCGGCGCTCGAGAATGGCTCGAATGTATACCTGACGAAGCCGCTCGATCTGGAGGACCTCGATCGCGCTCTCAAGGGCCTGGGCTTTATCGTTTAGTTGGCCGCGGATTTGCTCGGATTCTTGACAGCGCCGCATCCACCGTGTTACACCGTCAAACTCCTGATAAGTGTAGGTGTTACTAGAAAGCAGCCCGAGTCCTCGCGCAGTGGCTTTCGGAGAGGTCATGCATAAGCATTGTGACCGTAGAGACGACCGAGTTAAGTTTGCCCAGTCGCATTGACACGATTGCCACCGTGGCCGCCGCGGTCGCCGAATTTGTTGGCCGTTCAGGCATCAGCGATGATGCTGCGTTTGGTATCGACATGGCCGTGCGCGAGGCTGTCACCAACGCAGTGCTCCACGGCAATCGTCAGGCCGAGGACAAAACCGTAGACATAACTTTGAAGAGCTCGCCTGACGCTGTCGAAATCAGCGTGCACGACCAGGGCCCAGGTTTCAACCCGGAAGAAGTCCCAGATCCAACAGCACAAGAGAACATTCTTAAAACCTCAGGTCGTGGCATCTTTTTCATGCGCAGTTTTATGGACGAAGTCGACTGGTCGATCAGACCCGGCGGTGGTACAACGGTGCGCATGCTCAAGCGACGTTAATTCGCAATTGCATAAAGGAGATTTCTGAAATGCCAGAGTTGAATATCAACGAGCGTCAAGCCGGAGATGTCACCGTTCTTGACATGAGCGGAAAAATAACAATTGGAGAGGGAAGCGTGTCGTTGCGTTCCGCGATCCGGCGTCTGCTCGAAGAAGGCAAGAAGCGTATTCTTTTGAACCTTGCAGGTGTGAGCTACGTCGATTCGAGCGGCATCGGCGAGCTTGTTTCCAGCTACACTGCCATCAACAAAGAAGGCGGACAGCTCAAGCTGCTCAATCTCACCCAGAAAATTCAGGACCTGCTGACGATCACGAAGCTCCTGACTGTCTTCGACGTTTACGATAACGAAGCCGAGGCGCTCAACAGCTTCAAGTAAGTGCACGTGTAAAAGATCTTTTGAACGGAGAAAGTCATGGCTGAGCTCGATGTTAAAGAACGACAGGCGGGAGACGTTACCATTCTCGATCTGAGTGGTGAAGTCCGCATCGGTGAGGGCGCAATTTCCTTACGCGATTCAATCCGGAACCTTGCCGACAGTGGCAAGAGGAAAGTTTTGCTGAACCTGGCTGGTGTCAAGTATATGGACTCGAGCGGGGTCGGCGAGTTGATTGCCAACTACACGACTATCAGCCGCCAGGGTGGGCAGCTCAAGTTGTTGAACTTAACGGATCGAATTCAGAACCTGCTGGTGATTACCAAGCTGCTGACAGTTTTCGATTCTTACGATAACGAAGCTGAAGCACTGAAGAGTTTCAGTAGTTAAGCCACGGATTCACGGATAAACACGGATGTTCCGTGCTGCATTTCGCCGTCTGCTTGCGATCGACGATCCACCCGAGCGGACGGCGCTTGCTTTTTCTATCGGCGTCTTTATCGCCTTCTCGCCATTCCTGGGTCTGCACACGATCATGGCGACGGTGCTCGCCTTTGTCTTTCGTTTCAATAAAATCGCGATCTACACGGGAACCTTCATCAACAACCCGTTCCTGACGCTCGTTCCGATAATTATTGTGTCTTACGCCGTCGGTGCATTCATCCTTGGCAGGCCTTTGAGCATCCCAGACGAGGGTTTGGAGCTCCTGAAAAACCCGCAGCTCTTCTCCGGCGATTATTACAGGCTGCTTTTCGTGCAGAGCTGGAACAACATTGTGTGGCCCTTTTCGGTCGGAGCCATGGCGCTCTCGGTGGTTTGTTCGGTGCTCGCTTATCCGCTAACATTGCGGGCGCTGCGAGCTTACCAAAGTAGAAAAAAGCCTCAGATTTATACGGAGTAACACGGATTGAAGCATTGTTTACTGATCCTGATAATTACAGTTTTGTGTGGTGGCGTGGTGTCGTCCCAAACCGTTCAACGAGAACCGGCTCAACAACAACCGCCAGTCCAACAACGGCCGAAAACGGGTTTCGAAGTCTCTGAATACGGCGTCGACTTTCAAGCCGATCCACGACTCATCGTCGTGATGGCCGCACTCGATATGGCTGGACTCGATGCGACGCCCGCCAACCGTCAGCCCTCCGCTTTTCGCACGAAGCTCCGCAAGGATCTCGCCAATCTCGATCCGGCCCTGCGCGAAAAGATGAAAACCTTCTACGAGCGCAACCGCCTGCCCGCACCGGCGACTCCAGCCGACCAGGCAGCGCGTTATGTTTCGCTCGCACTCGCGCTTGGTCCAGCACCAGGCTTCGACGCGCCGGAACGTTCCGAAGATTTGCCCGCGGGACTCCTGGAGGTACTCGACTTTGCGCCACTCGTGCAGGAGTTCGCGCGTCGCTCCGGTATCGACGAACACATGGTTGAATACGTGCGCGCGTACCAGGCTGAAGGCGACCGGCTGCGCGCGCCGACGACCGAGATGGTCCGTGGGCTGCTAACGTATCTCCACACCAGGCCGATCACGAGCTCTGCGGAGCGAGTCGAGGTCAAGAACCCAAATAAGAAGTCGAAAGAAAAGACGTACACATTCCGGCAAAAAGAGCGTCGCTTTTTGATCCTGCCCGATCTGCTGGCAGCGCGTGGCGCGATCAACTTTCGGATCATCGGCGATGATTACTATGCAGTCGTTCCGGAAGGAACCGATCCAGCCTCGTCTGAGCTGCGGCGTGCGTATCTTCAGTACGTCATCGACGCGCTCGTGTTGCGATTCAACAAAGACATTGCGCTGCGTCGCGAACCGCTCAAACAGATCTTAGCTGAGCGACAGAAGGCAGGAGCGCAGGTAAGTCCGGATGTGTTTCTGAGTGTGAGTCGATCGCTCGTGACTGCTGCTGACGCGCGTTACGATGAGATGCGAAGGCTCGATTTTGTCTCGCGCGATGCGCGCGCACGAATGGCGGCTGCGAAGACTGAGGCTGACCGCGCGGCGATTGGTAAAGCAGCGCAAGAGGAAATGAAGGCGATCCAGGATGATACGACTGCGCGGCTCGCGGAAGAATACGAAAAGGGCGCCGTGCTGTCGTTCTACTTTGCGGACCAGTTGAAAGGGATCGAGAGTGCGGGTTTCGATCTCGCGAATTTCTTCCCTGACATGATTGCGTCGTTCGATCCGGCGCGGGAGATCAAGCGACCGTCGGAATATGCGGAAGCGGTGCAGCGGGCGACGGCCGCGCGTGAAGCGCGTACGGCTGCGCGCCGGTCGGCTGCGGAAGTCAGTGGCGAGACGAGCGGGAAAGAGGCGGCGCTGGTGCGCGATCTCTCGTCAATTGAAGAGACGCTGCGCAACAAGGATTACAACGAAGCTGAGAATCGTTTGCGCGAGATGTTGAAGGAATACCCGCGTGAGCCGCGCATCTTTTTTGCGTTGGCACAAACGGCGAGTCTGGCAGCGTCGGATGCGACGGACGAGAACGTGCAGGCTGAGAGATTGAACCGGGCGTTGGGCCACTATCGGATGGCCGTGGCCGCGTCGTCACCCGAGACTGACAAAGCGATCATGTCGCGCGCTCATGAGGCGATGGGACGGATCAACCTGTTTCTCGAGAACACTGCCGAGGCGGCTAAACAGTTTGACGAAGCAATAAAGATCGGCGACGTGCGCGGCGGAGCTTATCGTGAGGCGCTCGAAGGTAAGAAGAAAATAAATCAGCCTTAAGTCCGTGTTGTCCGTGGTTTATTAACCGCGGATAACACGGAATGAAGACTGGATTAGTTCGCTAGTGCTTTCGCGGCGTTGATCCTGCCGCCCGTTACGGTCTTTCCTTTTAACGCTACGATCGGATCAGTCGAGGCGAGCAGTTTCTTTTTCAGCTCATCAACCGACAGACGCGGATGCTCGGCGAGGATGAGCGCGGCCACACCCGAAACGACAGGCGTCGCCATCGACGTTCCCGACTTCTCCTCGTAAGCATTCCCAAGCCACGTGCTCAGAATCTCGACGCCGGGCGCCGCTATCGCCACACTCTTCACACCATAATTCGAAAACTTCGCGAGCTCGTCATGACGATCGAGCGCCGCAACGCTAACAACGTTCGGCACGTTGTAGCTCGACGGAAAGTGCGGATTCCGATCGTTATTAACTGTCGAATTTCCCGCCGCGGCGACAAACAGAATATCGTTTTCGTAAGCCTTGCGAATGAC
>DATHTI010000442.1:0-4093 GCA_035463335.1 Pyrinomonadaceae bacterium
GGGTTATGTAGCTTAGTTTCATCAGCTTTCTTCACTTGAAGATCTGCTTGCGTACTTTCGCGTCTGCTGTGTGCTTTTTTGTGATCTGCTTTTGCGTTCTTTCGTGTCTGCTTTGTGCTTTTTGTGATCTCTGTTTTGAGGCAATTTAGGGCTAAGAATCGGCTTCTTGTAAAACTTCTTCCTACTGCATCACTCGCGGCGGCTGGTTCGCGCGCGAACCTGCGTCCACTCTTCGATTCTGCGCCGCAAACTACTGCGTTCGGTCTTGGCGCTGCGCCGGCATGGTTTCTCGCAGATCTGCCTGACGAAGCGGCGACACCGTGGGACCTCGCGCACAGCCAGGTGGCAAGCCAGTTAGGTGTTGATGAATCCGCCGTCATTTTCGCTGAGCCCGATCTCGAGCAGAGCTTTCCAGACACAAACGAGAAGAACCCGGGCGGTGGTGCAATGATGGCGTTGGACCAGGGCTGCGCAGGCGTCTCACAGGAAGACAGCGGTGGCAAGATCCTTGGACCAGATAAGTTTGCCTGGCACCTCGACGACGATTTTACGCAACTACGTAAAGCGCGCGAGGCCGTGCCATTCAATCCGCCACGCACGCGCATCGCACACATCGATACCGGATACGATCGCGGGCACGACGCGCGGCCGCAAAATATCCTGACCAATCTCGAGCGCAGTTTTGTAGACGGCGATAACGATCCGAACAGTGCCGACGATCCCAACCGTGGCAACGCGTTTCCTGACAACTCAGGACACGGCACCGGCACGATCAGCATCCTTGCCGGCGGTCACCTTCCGAAATTCAACGAGACACTCGGAGGCGCCGCCGGCGCAGACATTCTGCCGCTTCGGATCTCAAATTCCGTGATCCTCTTTCGTACGAGTGCGTTTGCACAAGCACTGCGATACGCAATCGATCAGAAAGTGGATGTGATCTCGATCAGCATGGGCGGTGCGCCATCGCGTGCCTGGAACGAGGCAGTGAATGCCGCGTACGAAGCTGGTGTCTGTATCGTCGCTGCGGCTGGTAACAATTTAAACGGAGCGCCCACGCGTCACGTTGTGTATCCCGCTCGCTATCACCGTGTGCTCGCTGCCTGCGGCGTAATGGCCGACGGCAGTCCTTACGACGATCTCGGTCTCGGCGTGCTGCGCGGAAACTATGGACCAGACAGTTGCATGACTGCCGCGCTGTGCACTTATACACCTAACATTCCATGGGCCGTCTTTGGTTGCGGCTCGACAATCAGACTAAACGGTGAGGGCACGTCTGCGGCAACTCCACAGATCGCTGCCGCGGTCGCACTCTGGGTCGAGACGTACAAGAAAGACCTGCCGCGTGACTGGCGACGGGTTGAAGCGGTGCGTCGCGCCCTCTTCTCGTCCGCCAGTCCGCCTGCCGATCCGGAACGTATGGGCCGCGGGATCTTACGAGCCCATGCCGCACTCGGTATTTCGCCCGTGCTCAATCTGCCGAAGACTCCAGCCGACCGCGACTCGTTTGCAGTGTTGCGCGTGCTCACCGGTTTCGGCGTTGCTGATACACCGCCACGCCAGGATATGTTTGAGATCGAGCTGGCGCAGCGCTGGCTTTATAACAAAACGTTGAACGAGCTCGTGCCTGATCCTGATTCAGGAAAGGAAATTCCGAAAGAGACTCTGCGCAAGTTCATGGACGCGCTGATCCAGGACGAAAAAGCGTCCGTAACGCTCAGAAGACATATCGCTCAGCGTTACAGCCTTATGTTTGGAAGTTCCGCGGTAAACATTCCGACACCGGTGGTCGCAAAACCGCCCGCGGCCTGCCAGCCATCCATCGAGCCTTTCGATCCGCCATTCCGCCGCATCCGCACGTACGCAGTCGATCCCACTTTGTCGACGCGGCTCGCGACAGCCGGCATCAATGAGATTTCGCTGAAAGTACGGTGGGAAAAACTAGAGAAAGGACCCACGGGCGAGTACATACAGGTTATCGACGAAGATGCATCCGGCGAGAAGTACGATCCAGTTGATCTCAACGATCCTCGTTTAATCGCAACTGACGGTTGGCATCCTTCTGAAGGCAATGCTGCTTTTCATCAGCAGATGGTTTACGCGGTCGCGATGAAAACGATCGAGCACTTTGAGCGCGCGCTGGGCCGTCCGGTCCTTTGGCGACCGGAAATAAACCCGGCGAACGAATTTGACGACAGCAAGTTTGTGCGCCGGTTGACGATCACACCGCACGCGCTGCGCCAGGCAAATGCTTTTTACAGTCCACTCGCGGTGGGATTGTTGTTCGGATATTTCGAAGCCTCGGCGACTGATCCGGGCGATCACGTGCCCGGCAGCAAAGTTTACGCTTGCCTGTCGCACGACATCGTGGCCCACGAAACCACGCACGCGATCCTCGACGGCATGCACCGGCGCTTCAACGAGCCCACGAACGACGACGTGCTCGCGTTGCACGAAGCGTTCGCAGACATCGTCGCCTTAATGCAGCACTTCACGATACCCGAAATCCTCGAGACTGAAATCGGTCGCACGCGCGGTAACCTGCGCACCGAGTCGATCCTCGGCAGCCTCGCGCTACAATTCGGACGCGCTACCGGCAAACGCGGCGCACTGCGCGATGCAATCGGACGCTTTAATGATGCGGGCGAGTGGATTCCATTGAAACCCGATCCGGCGGACTACCAGAAGGTGAAGGAGGCACACGCGCGCGGGGCGATTCTCGTCGCGGCTGTGTTCGACGCGTTTACGGCGATTTACGAAACGCGCACCGCTGACCTGCTGCGGATCTACACGGGCGGAAGCGGAATTCTTCCTGACGGCGCGATTCACCCTGACCTGGTCCGTCGTCTCGCAAATGAAGCGTCGAAGACAGCCGGGCACATACTCAACATCTGCATACGTGCGCTCGACTACCTGCCGCCGGTTGACGTTACGTTTGGTGAATACCTGCGCGGCATCATCACCGCGGACGCAGATCTGGTCCCGGACGATCGTTACCATTATCGCGTTGCTTTTGTTGAGGCATTTCGTAAGCGTGGGATTTATCCGAGAGATCTCGATACGCTGTCAGTCGATACGTTGCGCTGGAATGGAGTGAGTATTGAGAAGCCGCCGCCGCAGTACAAGCAGGTCCTGAAACAGCTTAAAACTTACGCGGATGCCTGTTTCTACATCACTGATCGCGAGCGACTGTTTCACGTGACGAGAAAACAGCGCGAGCTGTTACATGACAGGCTAAAAGAGATCTTCAAGCAGTCGCCCGAGTTCGCCGCGACGCTTGGACTGAATTTCAGTCTGGATCCGACAGCGTCTTTCGAGGTGCATGCTTTACGCCGCTCTAATCGAGTTGGACCAGACGGCAATCACCGGCCTCAGGTTGTGGTCGCGCTGACGCAGTCGCGTGAGATCCAGGTCGAGGGATCATCGCAGCCGCAGAAGTTCCGTGGTGGCTCGACGCTCATCGTTGATCTCGCCAAGCCGGCAGTCGAGTACGCGATTATCAAGAACATCGCCAGCCCGACTCGTTTAGAGCGAACGACAGACTTCTTGCGCCTGGCGCTCCAGGACCCCGTCCAGGCCCTCCTCATCGCTCCCGATCGAAAAGAGCGATTCGCCGCCCTGCACTCGCTGGCGGAGCTGGGATAACGATTCAATGGAAACCGCATTTGCCATCTTGCTGGTCGGCCTTTTCCTGGGACTTCTACTCTGGGAAATCTCCCTGAGAATCCGAATCGTCAAATTCCTGATCAAGTTGTTTCGCAGAAGATGACCGTACAACAGTCATTTTTGTGCTTTGTGTGCTTTTTTGTGGCTAGTAATACCGCCTGGTCAGCAGCGCAATGAGCGCCACGAACAGGGCGGAGCCGATGATTGACCAGACGATGGGGAAGTTCGTCGTGCCGATCCGGACCGCAAACAATTCCGGAAGGCCCATCGTGCGCGCAAGCCACATGCCCACTACCGCACCGACGAACCCAAGCGCTATCGAGACCAGACAGCCACCGCGCGAAAAACCCGTAATGGCCTGCCCGAGCGCGCCACATAGTCCCGCCACCAACAACAAAATCAAAAGATCGAATAACGTCATATCGCCTCC
>DATHTI010000443.1:0-2105 GCA_035463335.1 Pyrinomonadaceae bacterium
TGAGCGACAAGCCTGACGACCGTCTGCGCGCTCAACTACGTACTGCCCTGACCCAGCTCATCCTCGCCGGACTCAAACAACCCGAGATCAAAGCCCTCATCAACGAAGAACTCGAAGAGCTACAAAAACAGTAGCCACAAAAAGGCACAAAAAGCACATAAGCTGAAAACAAGAGCATCCAGTTCCATGGGCGCCTCTCATTTTCAGCTTATGTGCTTTTTGTGCCTTTTTGTGGCTACTAGTTCGGCCGTGATGGCTCCAAATTCTTTCGTGGCAACGCACGGCCCGTGTCGGGATCCATCATGCGTTCCCGGCGACCCATCGGATTACCCATCGATCCTGATGGGTTCGACGGCACTGTCGTAACTGGACGTGACGGCGTGCCGCCCGAAGAGGGCGTTCCATTACCGTTTTGTGGCTGCTGAGGCACGTAAATCCTGTTTCCCTGCGGGTAACCAAGCCCAAAGTACGGACTGTACAGCGATGTCGAGTAAGAATTGCCGTACGGTGATCCCCAGCCGTAAAAGAACGGCAGGAAGGTGTAACAACCGGCGCGACTGTTGTAGAACCACAAACCGGACCCGCGCGATAACGGATCCCAGTCGCGGAACGTGGCAAACGCCGAATTGATCATGCGATCGTTGATGCGTCGATTGGCTTTGGCGAGGGTTTCCGCGCGTTCCTTGCTCCAGGTATCGATGTTTTCCTGAACTTTCTTTTCTTCCTTGGTCAGTTTCGCAACCGAGACGTTGGTCGCGCTGAAAACGACCTTATTCCCACCCTTAACCTTCGTATGCGAATCGCTGAGGATGACGCGGCCTTTGCGGACGATCAGCTCCGTGGCATCGTTTGGAATCACATTCAGCCGGTAGAGCCCTTGTCGCACGATCGCGAGTTTTGTGTGGGGCGTACTGATGTTGATATTGAGCTCGAGCCCGTCCGCACCGGTAGCTTCCACGATCGCGGTGCCGCGCAGCAGGCGCACCTCCAGATTTGCGAGTGTGTTGTTCCGAAGCTCAACTTCAGAATCGCCACCCACGCGCAGGTAAGAACCAGGATTCAGGAGGATTTCGATGCGGCCATCACTTGCGGTTCGCACTCGATCGCCGGAATCCAGATCGTCGGTAATCGAGAGTTGTTGCCAGTCAGACTCACCTTTCGGGTGAACGTCGGCTTGGCCGGTGATGGCATTAATCCCGCCCGCCTTGGCGGAAATCACGAATTTTTCGCGGTTTTGTGCAAAGTTGACAATCGAACAGCACAGGATGAAGCCCACTGAAAGAGTGAACAACGCCGGGAGGCTGAAAGCTTTTCTCATCGAAATACCCTCCGATTCGCGATACAGATTGTTGGCGGGCGCGCTAGGCTCTTGAGCATTATAGTCGGGTCAGGCGCATTTACAAGTTTTTAGCCGCGGATTCACGCGAATGAATTTGCGACTACGAACGTGTCTTGGCGAAGTAGCCGCGCTTCGTGCGTGCGAAGAGATCCGTCCGCGTCGCGAGACGCACCTCGACCGACCGCCATTTGCCATCAAGCGCCTTGTTGGTCGGACTATATCCAATGCTGTACACGGTGCTGAGGTCGCGCACCACCTGTGCATACACCTGATCGAGATCGCTCAAACGCGCCGCTCGATACATTGGCGTCCCGCAGACATTCGCAATCTGCGAGAGCTGCTGGCGCGCAGTCTCGTAAGCGGCACGCGGCGCACCATGCTTCTTCACATTTTCTTCTTCAGTGTCGAGATAAATCGGAAACACTATCGTTTCTGAATTTCCGATCCGCGCCAGTAACTCCTCAAAAGGAATGCGCGAGCCTGGTCCTTCGATATCCGGCAACGCGTTGTCGATCCCGTCAGTCATCACCACGATCGCGCTGCGGCGCAGGCCCGATCCCTGTGGGATCAAATCGCGCAGCACGTAATCCATCGAATCCCAGAAATTCGTTCCGCCATATGCTTCGTCTATCTCATCAATAGTCTTTTTCAACTTCTTGCGGTCCAAACTGAATGACGAATAAAGCGCCGGGCGATCGGTGAACGTCACGAGCGCGATGCGATCCACGTCACGCGCTGCATCGACAAATCGCTTCGCGGAGTTTCG
>DATHTI010000444.1:0-2773 GCA_035463335.1 Pyrinomonadaceae bacterium
TCCTCCCGGTACATCGAGAACTGGAGATCGCCAACGCGGTAAGGCTCCGGCGTTTCAGTGTACTCGAACACGAACGGTATGAATTCATCTGGTTCGTAAGTAAAAACGTCCTGCCACTGTCGAGCCTCATCGACAGCTTGCTGCACTCGCTCAACGAGCTCCCGGAAAGGAACATCATCTACAGCGCAAGCAACAGGCAGATACTTCGCAACCGGACCGATCACGCTTTTGAGCTCTTCGTACCTGCGACCATCGTGCGCGACGCCAATCAGCAAATCCGTTTGACCCGTAAGCCGCCACAACAACGTGTACATTGCTGCAAGCAGGACTTCATCGTTGATCGTCGCAAACTCAAGCGTCTGTTCCTCCGAATATCCCACGCAACCGGGTGCGCTCGAGGAAGAACGCTCGAACGGGAGCTTTAACGCTGCAGTCTCTGATAAGTCACGCTTGCGCCAGTAGAGCTTTCCGACTTCAGCTTCGGTGGATTCAAGCAAATCATTCTGCCAGCCGGCGAAGTCGGCATACTGCATCGGCTCGTCTTCAATCGTCTCTCCGTCGCGACGCGCTTTGTAAGCCTGGCCCAGGTCCTTCATCAGATTGCGCAAGCTTGGACCATCGGCACAAAATGGCGGCAGACTGAAAGACAACAGATGCTTGTTTGGCGCGAGCGGCAAGAGCTCCATGTCAATCGCAACGTTGACGTCCTCATCGATGACCTGGAGCGGCAACCTCATCCCCGGAAAAGTCTCCAGACGCGTTCGAAAAATTTCGTGACGCGCGACGACGTCTTCAAACGCGCGCTGCAACGTATGCACGTCGAGATCTCCGTCGAGCATAAACGCGCAACGGGCGCAGTACCTTTCCGCACCGTCCTGCTTACTCAACTGCCAGAGACGTTGCTGCTGCGGCGACAGGCAAAACCCTTCAATGACTTTGTTTTCCATCTTGATAATTCTGTAAACCTGAAATCATGTAAACGGCTGAGACGGGGAAGACAGTCTCTAACAGGATTTCAGGATTTTCAGGATTGACGAGATTATGTATTCGTGGAGACAGCGCGGCGTTTGGCTCGCTTTAAGCTCTTCGAGCCGATTTCTTCGAGTGCTTTCCCTTGGTCAGTCAGTCGCGTGCGGTCGGCCTGCGTGAGCATCTCGACGAGAGTCTCGAGAGACGCTTCCGGTTGTTGGACCACGATGCCGAGTAACGTCTCGAAGAGATCCAGCAGGCGCGTGATCGTCGCCGGCATAAAGAGATCGGAGTTGTACTCGAGCATCAACCGCATTCCCTGCCCGCTTTCCCACGCATGCAACACGAGCTCAAAACGAGCCACTGTATTCTCGATTGGCAGCGTGCTGATCGTGAGTGAGCTGACGTCGACCGCTGTACGCGGTGCGCTCTGGAAAACAAAGCAGACCTGGAATAACGGATGATGAGCGGGCGAGCGCTCGATCTTGAGTGCATCCACAAGCCTGTCAAACGGCATGTCCTGGTGACTGTAAGCACCAAGCGTGACTTCGCGAGTGCGGCCCAACAATTCGCGGAACGTCGGATTGCCTGACAGGTCTGTTCGCAGCGCCAGCTCATTAACAAAGAAGCCGATCAGCGACTCTGTCTCACCGCGGTTGCGATTCGCCACGTCGGTGCCGATCACGATATCACTCTGTCCGGTGTAGTGATGAAGCAGCGTGTTCAAACAAGCGAGCAGCGTCATGTACAACGTTACTCCCTCGCGACGGCTAAAATCGCCTAAAGATTGCACCAGCTCCGGGGAGATTGATCGATATTGCGCTGCGCCTCGATAAGTTTGAATGGGCGGCCGCGGCTTATCAGACGGTAATGCCAATCGTGCCGGCGCATTCTTCAATTGCTGCCGCCAGTAATCGACGAGCCGATCGAAGACTTCACCGCGGAGCCAGTTGCGTTGCCACACTGCAAAGTCAGTGTATTGCACCGGCAGCTCCGGCAGCGGCGACGGCCGTTGCTCCAGATACGACTCATACAACGCTGCCAGCTCGTGCAGGAACACACCCATGGACCAACCATCGGCAACTATGTGATGTATGGTGAGAATGAAAATGTATTCTTCACCGCCCGTTTGCAGCAGGAGACAACGAAGCAAAGGCGCGTCAGAAAGCCGGAAAGGCTTGTGCGATTCTTCCGCCAGCAAACGTCTCGCTTCGATCTGGCGCTCCGCTTCCGGCAGCTCACGCAGGTCGAGCTGCGGCAACCGGAATTGCGTTACCGGAGCAATCATTTGTACCGGCGTGCCGTCGGCAGTGGTGACGAAACGGGTGCGTAGCGACGTGTGACGGCGCAGCACTTCATTGATGCTTTGCTCCAGCGCTGCAACGTTGAGCGATCCATTTAGCAGGTACGCGGCGGGTATATTGTATAGGGACGTACCTGACTCGAGCTGGTCCATGAACCACAGTCGTTGCTGCGCAAACGAGAGTGGCATGAGGTCTCCGTTCATGAGGGGGACGATTGGAGGCGCGCTCAATCCGCCCTGTCCGGCAACATCGATCTTTGTTGCGAGCGCATGCACGGTCGGGTATTCGAAGATGTGGCGTAGCGGCAGCTCGATTTTCAAAGTATCGCGGAGTCGCGAGACGACCTGCGTGGCGAGGAGCGAATGGCCGCCGAGCTCGAAGAAGTTGTCGTGAATACCTACTCGCTCTACACCCAGAACCGCAGTCCAGATATGTGCGATCGCGAGCTCGATGCCGGTTCGCGGTGCGACATACTCCTGCGTTAACTCCGGTCGCGAACC
>DATHTI010000445.1:0-2629 GCA_035463335.1 Pyrinomonadaceae bacterium
GGCGTGCGCGAGTTTTGTTTTTCGACACGGAAGAGGGCGCCGCTCAACAACATGCGACCGCTGAAGAAGTCCCACTTCGTGCCGGCTTCAGTGGTGTAAGTCTTTTCGGGATCGATGACTGAGTTAGCAGTGTTGTAGGAGAGTCCTTCGAGCGAGGGATTGAGCGAAGTTCCGTAGGAGGCGTAGACGGCTCCCTGCGGCAGTGGCTTGAACACTGCCCCGGCACGCACGCTGAGCATCCGATCGACACGCGAAATCGGAAGCCCGGCTGTCGTGATCCCATCCGCATCAAAACGATCCCAACGGAGGCCGCCGTTTAACTCCCACTTCTTGCCGAGCTTCGCTGTGTCGAATAAATAGACCGCCTGCGAGTTTGCCGTAACGTCGCCAATGATCGGACTGTCGGTGATCGTGCCGGTGTAGACGTCGTCAGGATTCGGATTCAGCAGCGTCGTGAGCATGTTTGGCGCGGTGCGAGTCTTGCGCGTGTTGTTTTCACGCGTGATATTCAGCCCGCTCACGAGTGCATGTTCGACCGTGCCTGTCGAGAATCGCGCGATGAAATCCGTCTGGTTGTCCCAGACCTTGTCTGCGGTTTGCCATGATCGCATCTCACGATTGATGGCAGTCGAGTTGTTGTTGGCGAAGCGTGGTGGTGTGGCGATTGAATCTCGACTCGAGTCAGCAAAGCGCAGTTGATTTCGCAACGAGAGATTGTCGTTGAAATCGTGTTCGAACTTGAGTGTGACCAGGTCAGCGTCCAACTTCTCGAAATCGCGATTTCGTAAACCGTAGAACGTATTGCGCGGGACTGGTGCGGGACGATCGCGAAATTCAACGAGAGCGTTATTCGTCGCGGGAACCCACGGAATACCGTAGTCAGAAACGTTGTCCTGTTTGAGTTTGTAGTAGCTGGCCGTGAAGCGCGTCGGCTTGCCCATTCCGAAAGTGATCGATGGCGCAACACCCCAGCGATCGAAGTTAACCACGTCGCGTCCTGCAACTCCCGAATGATGGGCCAGCAGGTTCAGGCGAAATCCGATGCTGTCGCTGAAAGGAATATTTACATCAGCGGTGGCGCGGCGCGTGCGATCGCTGCCGAAGTCGAGTGTGCCTCCGAATGATCGTCTCAAACCGGGCGTCTTGTTGATTAAGTTTATTGAGCCGCCGGTGGAACCGCGCCCGGTGTAGACCGAACCCGGCCCTTTCACGACATCGACCTGTTCGAGATTGAAAGGATCGCGTGACTGCGGGCTCAGATCTCGCACACCGTCAATGAAAATATCGTTGCGAGCACTAAAGCCTCGCAGGGTCAGATTGTCTCCTGCCGGATTGCCACCTTCGCCTGCGGTGATCGTTAGTCCGGGAACATTCTTTAAAACATCGCGCAGGGTGGTGGCGCCTTGCTCCTGCATCACTTCTTTTGAAATGACAGTGATGGTCTGCGGCGTGTCGAGGAGTGGCTCGGTGTACTTAGTGGAGGAAAGGACGACGCGCGCCTCGTCCTTCACTTCGACTGATTCCGTGCTGGCCTGAATCTCCAGAATTACCGTGTGTCGATCGCTGAAGCGATAACTGATGCCGGTGTCGCGGAGGATCTCGCGCAGCGCCTGTTCAGATGAATAGCGACCTTTCACGCCGGGGGAGGCGATAGAGCGCATTGCATCGTTAGGAATGATGACTTGTAGCCCCGTGGTCTTCTGAAAAACAATGAGAACTGATTCGAGTGTCCCGGCTGGGATGTCGAAAGAGTGCTGTTGCTGTGTGGCGACGGCAGTGTCTTCGCCTCTTGTTTTTCCGAGAACGATGTTATGACTGTTACGAGGGCAATAAGCCACCAGCATTCCCATAGTTCCGATAGCAACGATCCAATACCTGGGTCCACGCCGTTTCCGGCCCTTCGCCTTCACGAGATTTCTTCCTCCTGATTAAAATTGCGACTGGAAACAAGCTCGCTGAGTAATGGTACGAAATTGAAATCCGATTTCAATTTCAGACTTCGAAGATTAATTCAGAGTGGCTAAGTTGGTCAAGTAGAGGGCGAGGACGTGGTCTTGATGAGAGCAGCGAGCAGGGGAATCGTTAGCTCGTGATGGCCAGTGATCGAATAGCCTTTGCCCGCGCCGTTTTCGGTTGGACGACGCACCACGTTGGTCAACGGGCGATACGATTGAATGAAGTCGAAGTTGGCAGTGGTGATGCCGGAGAGTTGATGGCCCAGGTTGCGCACGAGCGTCACGCATTTGAGAAAGACTTCAGGCAGCACGACCGCTGAGCCCACGTTGAGATAAACACCACCGCCGTCCATTCGTCGCACAAGCTCCGCGAGACAACGAAAGTCAGTATGTGTTGTCGCGCCCAGGGCAGCACCATCGAAGCTCGGATGAAAGTGTGCGATGTCGCCGCCGATCGTGACGTGAACGGTGAAGGGAATCTTCGATTCGTACGCCGTGCAAAGCAGGGAGTAATCTTGATGCTTTGGGTTGCACGCGAGCAAAGCGCGACCGGCTGCTTCGCCGAGACCGATCTGATCTCTTGCGCCGTCACGTGCAGCGCTGTTCAGTATTTGGCCCGTCTCTTCTGCACCGCCAAACACGCCTTCGGAAAGCGTTGCGTCTACGTCTTCGGA
>DATHTI010000446.1:0-8517 GCA_035463335.1 Pyrinomonadaceae bacterium
GTGCGGCTTGAAGCCGGAGCTTATAGTGGTGAGTATCTGGTGGCAGACACAGGCGGTCTCGTGCGTGGCAAGCGCATCGACATCTGGACACCATCAACGCGCGAAGCAATGCGTTTCGGACGACGCACCGTGAAGCTGACCGTACTCAGCTACGGCGCCCGCAGGAAGTAGCCCACAAAGAAGCACAAAAAGACCAAAGCCACAAAAGGCACAAAAAAGCATGAACGGTTTTTGTTGAGCTGTTTGCTCCTCAATTAACCTTTCGCATTTTTGTGCCTTTTGTGTCTTTGTCCTTTTGTGCTTTTTGTGGCTACTGCTTCTTTGTGGCAAGATGCTGATCAATGTCACAACAGATCCCGATCGCGGAGCCGCTCGTTGAAGTCAAACGAGGCTCGATAACAGAATCTCGTCATCGTGGACACATCGTCGTTGTCGATCCAGAAGGCAACATCGTTGCCTCTCTCGGCACACCTGAGTACGTTACTTACCTGCGCTCTTCAGCGAAGCCCTTTCAAGCGCTGCCACTTCTAACGTCCGGCGCTGCCGAGCGATTCGACTTTACCGATCGTGAAGTCGCGCTCGCGTGCGGCTCACACAACGGCGAACCGATTCACACCGAGCTTGCGGCATCGATGTTGCGCAAGATCGGACTCGGTCTCGAAGCATTGCATTGCGGTGCGCACGAGCCGTACGGCACCGAGGCTGCTCTCGATCTTCGCACACGTGGCGAACAACCTAACGAGCTCCATAACAATTGCTCCGGTAAACACGTGGGAATGCTGGCGGTCGCCCTTCATCTCGGCGCGCCGATTGAAAATTACGAGAAGCCGGAGAATCCTGTGCAGAAGGCGATTGCTGATGTGGTGTCACAATTCTCGGGCCTGGCGGTCACGGACATGGCTGTCGCCATTGACGGCTGCGCAGCACCGGTGTTTGGAATCACGATGAAAGCGATGGCGCTCGCGTACGCGCGACTCGTTTCACCTCCAGAGAGTTTCGACAAGAAGACACGCGACGCTTGTGAACGAATCGTTCGCGTAATGAGCGCTTATCCGGAGCTGATCGGCGGAACGTCGCAACGGCTCGACACAGAGGTCATGCGTGCGGCGCCACGTCGTTTGGTTTCGAAGGTGGGCGCGGAAGGTGTTTACACGGCTGGCATCAAGCCGAGTGAAGAGTGGCCGCAGGGTTTAGGCATAGCGCTGAAGATCGAAGACGGCGACGACAAGCGCGCGCGGCCTACGGTCGTAGTCGAGTCGTTGCGGCAACTGGGAGTTTTGCGCGACGAGTCGCTTGAAGCGATGGCGAAGTACGCATTCTTTCCGGTGAAGAACCGGCGTGGCGAGCTGGTGGGCGAGATCGCGGCTTCGTTCGACTTGAAAGTGAAGAAATGACAAGCGAGGGTGATCTGCAAGGGCCACCGCTGCAACGCGACGCGTATGGCCAGGTTGATGTCGATTCCGTTCCCGATGTGATCGAGTGGTTTCTCAACTACGATCAGCGCGTTGCCATCATCAGGCACCCCTCAGTCGAAGAAGTATTCCAGTGGAAACAGCAACACGTGCAGTCGCAGGGTGAAGAGATCTTTCAGTTCGCCCGTGCTGAAGACCGGCTCGCGATTGGAATTATTCAGGCGCTGGCGGACAACGCGACCGAGCGCGGTTTGCATGCGTGGATAGGCCAGCTTCTCGGCGCTCTCGACGCCGCATCGAAAGCTAACGAAACGACTGCCGGCGCATACAAGTTAGATTTACAAAGTGGCGGATCGATCGTGAACGAAGCCGAGAAGATCCCGTTCCAGCGCGGTCGGTCGGAATTCCTGCTCAACTGCTGGATCGAAACCCTCTGCACCGCCGAGGCTCGTGTGCTCGGATGGCTCTACAAAGAATTCTACGGCCGTCCCTACGCGCCCTGAATCCGTGTTCTGATCCGTCTAATCTGTGGTTAATCCGTATGACTCCTGAAGTGCGCAGTCTGTTTCCAATCACCGAGCGCGCGATCTATCTAAACCACGCGGCTGTCTCACCTCCACCGGTCACAACGATTCAAGCCGTAGAAGCGCAGCTCAGAGACGTTCACGAAAACGGCTCGGCTAACTTTCGCAACTGGCTCGCAGTAAAAGAGCAGGCCCGCCAGCTTCTCGCAAATCTTCTCGGCGCGCGACCCGAGCAAGTCGCCTTCGTGCGGAACACTTCCGACGCACTCTCGACAGTCGCCAATGGCCTCAACTGGCGCCAGGGCGACAACATCGTCACCTTCAGCCGCGAGTTCCCCTCGAATATCTACCCGTGGCTGCGTGTGCGTGACGTGTTCGGTGTCGAGGTGCGCATGTGTGAAGAGCGCGACGGCCGCATCGATTTCCCCATGCTCTCGAGCCTTATCGACCACAACACACGCATCGTCGCGATCAGTCACGTTCAGTACGCCTCGGGCTTTCGGATGGATTTGGAACGTCTCGGACGCCTCGCCCGGCAGTACGACGCCTTATTCGTGGTTGACGTCATACAAGCACTCGGCGTCGTCCCAACCGATGTCCAGGCGGAGTTTATCGATGTGGCGGCAGGTGCAGGGCACAAGTGGCTGCTATCGCCGGAAGGTGTTGGTTACCTGTTTATCTCGGATCGCGCACGCGAGCGGATTCAACCGACGCTCGTTGGCTGGGTCAGTGTTCCGAATCCGGATGACTACTTCAACTTCAAACAAGGCTGGAACCGCGGCGCGCTCGCCTGGGAAACGGGCACCGGTCCCAGCGCGCTGATACATGGGTTTAAGGCGAGTCTCGACCTTCTGACACGCTTTGGCGTGCAGAACATGGCTTACTACCTCGAAGAGCTCACGGACGACTTATGCGAGCGTCTCAGGGCAAAACGGTACGAAGTCGTCAGCTCACGAGCACTCGGTGAGAAATCTCAGATTGTCTGCATTCGCCCGCCTGAAGGTTTGACGGCAATGGCGCTGTATCATGAGCTCAACAGGGGGAAAATCGTCACCGCGCCACGCGCCGGTCGCCTCCGAATCGCCCCACATTTCTACAACACTCCTGCGGAAATCGAGGGGTTCGTGCAGGCTTTGCCATAGACCGAGCGGTTATCGGTCGCTGGGTACAGTAGGTTTGTACGGAACATGTACAGCTCTGTCACAGTTGTGTTCGTTTGCGAACAATCTCCTCGTCATATGAACACAAAGAAATCCCAGCAAAAGCTACATTATTCGACTTGAGATGTTCCATATCTCCCTGTTGGCACGGTCGTTGCCAAAGAGGAAAACAGAACAAGAAGGGTAGATAAGGGTAAATCGGGTCAGGCTCTGAAACTGCGGTGAGTGGAGGCTTTGGGGGAGGCATCCTCTCACAGAATTTAGAAGCAAGCGTTTGACTCTTTTGGGGGAACGGAGTGGCGCTTGTGACGCAGTCAAAGAGCGATAATAGCGGAGCTGCTGATTGACGTCTTGACGGGGCTTGGGGGAGCCTCCCAGGAAAAATCAGCAGCCCGCATTTTTTTGGCCCGGTTTTAAGACAGGATTTTATCCGCGGATTCCGCGGCTAAAATCCTGTTTTTAGTTTCGCTCCCTTAACAGGCGGGAAGGGTTCGTTTCAGCAGTCAGCTCATCCAGGTTCAGTCGCAGCATTCCACCAGCATCTGAATACGCGGTCGCAGCGTTCTGTTGTGAACGTCTGTAACTGAACAGCAGGGCGCCGATCAAGCCGCCCATTCCGAGACAGAGCACGAGGGCATAGCCGGAGGCTTTCACGACGGCGACTAAGACGCCGAGCGTAGTGTTGACGTAATGCTTCTCGGCTTCTTTGAGAATGTTCGGGTTCTCGCCCAGCCACTGCACGACCTGCTCGTATTTCACCTGATCGATTAGCTGCTTGGCTGTCTGCTCGTCGGGCGCGTCAAAGACGAAGACGGAGTAGTTTCCGACGCGGCGATACGCGGTTGGCGCGGGCTGGCCCAGTCTCCACAATTCTTGAATACGGGCAATTATGCGCCGGTCGTTCTCGGTTGCTAGTTGCGGCGTATGGAATTCAATGATCAGAACACGGTTTGAACCGTACCACGGTGAAAGCACTGCGTCTGCGTTGCCACCCGTCTGAACTGCATCCAGTACCGGCAGGTGCTGGGGCAAAGCCCGGTAATCGGAAAACCCATTGACGTAGACGGCGTTCTTCAGCCCGTTTTCGGGGTCTGGCAGGTGCTTGACCAAAACCGGAATGTCGCCCTCGCCCTTATCAAGAGTTTCGCTCAGGGCATTGGCCACGTCCTTTAGAATCGCGGGGTCTCCCTTCAGGCTTTTGACTCGTACGAAGTGAGCACCTTTGAAGAACACGATTTGAACGGGTGTCGCGTACCCGGCAGTGCCGAATTCGCGCGCCAGTCCCGAATGATCTTTCTCCGCGGCTGCCTGGGTAAGCCGTTCAAACGCCTGAGCGTCCTGACGAAAGCGTTTGATTTCAACTGACACCCGGCTTCCATTACTGCCTACGTATTCGGCTGTTTGGTCGGCGAGTGGCGCGACAGTGGCCGGTGGATATGGTTGTGGAGTTTGATTGACGAGGCTGACCTGGCGAAACTTGCCGATAGTCGGAGGCAATAAGCGGACGGGTTCTGAGGGCTTGGTGTCGGCCAATGCAGAACCCACCAGAGCCAGCAAAATACTGAATAAAGCTATTACTTTCGATAAACGCAATTCGACGACTCCTCATGCGGCCCGGTTGACATCTGTTGTTAGAAACCGCTCAGGCTTTGATGTTCCGTGGAGCCGTTGGGCAGCACGTTTGTCAGTTTAATGCCAGCGTCTGAGTTCGCGCAAAAGAAGGTCGGCGTAGTGGCGAGGTTTGCTGATGTTGTGCATGACGATCGAGCCGCCAAATTCGCTCGCGTTGTCGATGATGATGTCGCCAAAGCCCATGAGACGTTGGGGAATCGTGGCGGAGACGGTTACGTCCTGGACTTTACTCAACGGAATGTTTTTCGTGGTGCGAGCGATCAGGCCGGTGTCGATCTGGAGTTTCGAATCGGTGACCGTGTACTTAATCATGTTGCGGCGGACGTGGTAGTAAGCAGGAACCAGCAACAGGGCCAAGGCCAGCGGGATCGAGATCGACGCGGGCACGCCAAGCGAGGCGAGTAGAAACACGAGAGCAATACCGGTGACAACCGCCATCGCATAACCGGCCTTGATGAAGAGCATCGTTGGTCGAACGGTGAACACGGTGTGCTCGAGATCATGGTCGCCGGTCATTTCCAGCGCGCGCGATTGCAGGCGAGCGATGCGCGTCGCTTCCGGGTCGGCGGCTGGTGCGCCGCAGTTGGAACAGAAACGCACACTTGGGGGTACATATGCTCCGCAACTGGAACAAGTCATAACGCCAATCATGCCACAATACGCGTTATCTGTGGTTAATGTTTTACTGGCTTACGAGTTGGAGACGGCCGTCCGGGAGTCGCGCCATGAAGACGCTGCGCTCGTAGACGTTGAGTGGCGTTGGATCGTTTTGCTGGGAGCTTAAGGTGCTCGCCATTGCGACTGCGTGAGGGTCGCGAATCATGCTGTAGCGATTGCCGATGCGGCGCACGTACTCGCGCGTTTCGCGGTACGGCGGGACCTGATTGCCATACTTCATCACCGCGCCCTCGCCGGCGTTGTAGCCTGCCAGGGCGAGTCGAACATCACCCTTAAAAAGATTCAGCAGGAACCGCATGTAGCGCGCGCCGCCCTCGATGTTTTGTTTCGGGTCCCAGATATTCGTGACGCCAAAGCGGCTTGCCGTGAAGGGCATGAGCTGCATTAGCCCCCGTGCGCCTTTGTGTGAGAGGGCGCGCGGCTTGAAGCTCGATTCCTGGTGCATGATCGAGTAAAGGAGCAGCGGGTCAACGGAGTTGCGCTTGCCGGACTCGACGATGTAGTTGTCGACCGCGGAATTTCCGGTCGTGAAACCGCCGAGCGAGGGGTTTACCGGCATGCTGGTGAGCTGTACGAGGCGTTTGGTTTGTGGGGTTAATCTGGGTGGAGTTTGAATTCTGACAGCGTTGGGGAGGTCGAAATTATCGACCTGATAGGTGGTCTGCGCCGCTACCGATGCGGTCGACAGAGCGAATATGGCGAGAATGTAGAGCGCTCTTCGCACCCAGGCATCCTAACACAGCGGTAAAACCATTGCCAACGATGTTTGTCACACGCGTTAGCCGGCTCTTGACACCCGATGTATGATAGCGGCGCTTTTTCGGACCGGTAGCCTCACGGTTAAACCATAAACCGCGCGCTTCTGCGCGCCTCACAAAAAGGACGAACAAATGAAGAATATCCTTACACTCACTCTACTTGTGCTCTGTGTCTTCACAGCGGGAGCGCAGGCCCAGAACTCAACCTCAACCACAACCAAATCAGCGACGAAGCAGGGCGCTAAACGCGGCCCAATCTTTCGCGCTACGAAGGAACAGATCAACCAGGCCCAGGCCATCCTGAAGGAGCGGGGCTTTTACGCCGGAGAGCAGCTCGGCAAGCTTGACGATGCGACGCGGGAGGGATTGCGGAAGTATCAGCAGGCGGAAGGGCTCAAGGTGACCGGCACACTCAACAAGGTCACGCTCGAGAAGATGAGTATTACACTCACTGAGAAACAGAAGACGATGTAATTTGGGCCGCGGATGAACGCTCATCTGCGTTCATCCGCGGTTAACTAACCAAACGTTCCACGACTTCAAAGCTTTTCTCGAGCGCCAGGTGGAGGTTCTCCGGCTGATTTCCACCACCCTCAGCCATATCGGCTTTGCCACCACCTCGGCCGCCGATAATCGGCGCGAGCTCTTTGATTACTTGTCCCGCAGGAACTTTTCCAGTGAGGTCAGCAGACGTTCGCACAATCAACGAAACCTTTCCATCACTGCTTCGCCCAAGCACGACTACGCCCGACTTTATCCGAGCCAGCAGCGTGTCTGAAAGCTGTCGCATTGCCGCAGCGTCGAGCCCACTCGCCTCACGCGCCAGAACTTTAATCCCGGCCACTTCACGCGACTCGTCACCATTCGACGAAGCCCCTGCGGCGCCAGTCGCGATCTTCAACTTCAGCTCTTCCGTTTCGCGACGCGCCTTCCTCAACTCTTCCTGCAAACGCGTCACCGTTACGGGCAAATCATTTCGCGACGTTCTCAACCCGCTGCTGAGTTCATCCACGAGCACTTCAGCTTCACGGAACCGCTCGTAAGCATCCATGCCTGTGATCGCGCGAATGCGTCGCACACCCGACGCGATCGACTCATCACTCGTGATCTTGAACAACCCGATATCGCCAGTCGCACGCACGTGCGTACCACCACAAAGCTCTTTCGAAAAGATTCCCTCTAAGCCCTTGATCAGAAGCACGCGCACGCGCTCGCCATACTTTTCACCAAACAGCGCCATCGCGCCCGAGCGCATCGCCTCATCAACCGCCATCTCGTCCGTTTGCACCGGCTCGTTGCGCAGGATGTGATAGTTGACGAGGCGTTCAATTTCTTCCTTCTCTGCGGCCGTCAACGGCTGGTAGTGCGTAAAGTCGAAACGCAAATAAGTTGGCGCCACTACAGAACCAGCCTGCTTCACGTGTGTTCCCAAAACTTCACGCAACGCGGCGTGCATCAGGTGTGTCGCGGTGTGATTGCGTCTGGTCGCATCTCGTTTCTCGACGTCGACTTCTGCCGAGACCGTATCGCCAACCTTAAAACTACCCTTCTCGACTTTGATCTTGTGCACGATCAATCCCTGCGCCGGAGAATAGGTATCGAGAACAGTAGCCAGCTCGCCCGTTGGTCCAGTGATGACGCCAACATCTCCGACCTGTCCACCGCTCTCGGCGTAGAACGGCGTATGGTCGAGAACGATCTCGCCCTCTTCACCTTCACTCAACGACTCAACCTCATCGCCTTTGATAACAGCCACGATCCTGGCATCACTGACGCGCGTAGTGTCGTAACCCTTGAAGATCGATCTCGACACTCGCCCAGCGACGCTCGCATAAACAGGATTGGCTTTGGCTTTCGTTTCTCCTTTGTCCGTCGTTGCTGTTTGCTGGAGCTCCTGAAGCGCCGCATCGAACGACTGGTTAAACTCCTCCTCTTCAATTACAAACCCGCGTTCTTCGAGGCCAACGCGAACCAGATCGCGCGGTGTGCCGAACGTGTCGTAGAGTCGCGCGAGCGTTTTGTAATCCGGCATCGCGCCTTTGCTCGCGGTGAAGACTTCGTCGAGCTTGTTCAACCCAACAGTCAGCGTTGAACGAAAACGCTCTTCCTCGAGCCGCACCATATTCGGCACAACCTCGCGATGCGTTTCGAGCTCCGGATACGCATCCTTCATCAAGTCAACGACGAAATCGGTAACCTCATTGAAGAATGACCCTTCGAAGCCGAGCGTGTGATGGCCCTGGTAGATCGCGCGCCGCATAATCTTGCGCAACACGTAATTCCGACCTTCATTACCCGGCAAAATTCCGTCGGCAATCGCGAAGGCAGTCGCGCGCGCGTGGTCGGCAATGAC
>DATHTI010000447.1:0-5542 GCA_035463335.1 Pyrinomonadaceae bacterium
TCAAGGATCTCAGCGCCGCCGCCGGGCAAACTGTAAAGTCCGGCCTCCTTCAATCGCGCCATGATCGTTTCGTAGTCGAGCTTCGAGATCAGGTGGATGTTGTGAATCTCCGGCGGCGAGAAGCAGTGCAACTGAAATCCCGGATACTTCGCGCGCAGAGAGCGCAGCAGGTCTTCATACCACTCGATGCTGAAGTCAGGATGCAGACCACCCTGCATCAACACGCCCGTGCCGCCGAGCGCGATCGTCTCGTCGATCTTCGTGCAGATCTCATCGAAAGTGCGAACGTAAGTGTCGGGCGCGCCCGGTCGACGATAGAACGCACAGAACGTGCAGACGACGTTGCAGACGTTCGTGTAGTTGATGTTGCGATCGATGATGTAAGTGACGATGTTGTCCGGATGGCGGCGCGCGCGTATCTCGTCGGCAGCCGCGCCCATCCGCGCGATGTCGTGCGATTCGAGCAGGCGCGTGCACTCATCCGTGGTCATCCGCTCTCCGGCGACCACCCGGTCTAAAATCGGTTGAATGTTCATCTGTGTTATCCGTGGCTCAAATAAATCTTAATGGCTTCACGCGTTCGATGAGTCCATGCTTGAAAGCCAGTTCGAAGTAGAGTTGCAGCCCTCGTTCCATTGACTCATCTACACTGAAAACGATGTTCTCAGTCAAGTAGTTTCGCAGCTCCTCAACCCGCATCGGAATCTTATCCTGGTACGACTGGACAATCTCTTCAATGTGCGCGACGCCCTCGTCACGTGCGCCCCCGAAATCAACCGCACGGGCACGCGAAACCGCCTCATCCCCGACCATCCACATCGCAAAAACAAACGAGAGACCTGTGTACTCTTTCCAGAGACTCGCCATGTCCCAAACGTTCAGCCCGTGGCGCGGAAACGCCATACCCGGATCGCCGATGATCAGCGCTGCATCATTCTTCTCCAGCATCTCTTCGAGGTTCGGCGCGCGCGTGGTCCACTCTGGCTCGCGCTCCAGAAATTCTCTGAAGATTACTTTTACGAGCGTCGCCGAAGTACGCGACGACTCGTCCAGCGCCACACTCTGAATATTCTCGAGTCGCTTGTTCTTCGACACGAGTACGACGCTCAATACTTCCTTCTGCGAGCCAACACACACGTTCGGCACGAGCGCTCCGCCTTCAATCCGTTGATACTCGATCACCGGCACGAGCGCGGCGTGGACTTCACGCTGCGAAAGCAGTTGCGCGCAGCGCGCCGGCACGGCTTCGACAAACTCCACCGAGCCCTCGTGCGGCCCGTGTAAAAAGCTCCAAATTAGCGGTGCTGAGTTTAAGTAGCTCGAAGCGGCGAGTCGAAAAGGCGCGTTCATGCGGCTGCAAGTATATGCGATCGAATTGACTTTCGCTTCCCGCCCGGACTAACCTGCGGATGCTATTCAGCGACCGCCAAATTGACACTCCTCTTTGGCGACCACTACTATTCGCCGGTGCCCATTTACGACATAACCGTTCCCATCAGTAATGAATTGCCAACGTGGCCCGATGATCCAAGCGTGCAGCTTACGGTTTGGCGTAGCCTGTCTTACGGCGACAGCGCTAACGTTTCGATGCTCAACCTCGGAGCTCACACGGGCACGCACGTCGATGCACCCGCGCACTTCATCGAAGGCGCTGCGAAGATCGAGTCGTTACCACTCGACGTGCTGATCGGCGTAGCGCAGGTTATTGACGTGCCGAACGACTGGCACGTCATTGACGAAGCGTTTGTGTTGGACCACTGTGCTCCCGACACCACGCGAGTGCTTTTCAAAACGCGTAACTCCGCCTTCTGGAGTGAAGCCGAGCCTGTATTTCACACTGACTTCACGTATCTCGATCTGAAAGCGGCGCAGCGACTCGTCGAGCGAGGAATAAAACTCGTAGGCATCGACTATCTATCGATAGAAGCGTATGCCTCGCCGAAGCATGAGACACACCTGGCGTTGCTGTCGCACGGCGTTGTGATTCTTGAAGGCTTGAACCTGACTAACATTCCGGCGGGGCGGTATGAGCTGATCTGCCTGCCGTTGCGTTTAAGAAGCAGCAAAGGCGACGGCGCCCCGGCGCGAGTTGTTTTGCGAACATCCGTGTAGTCTGTGGTTAAAGAAAACCCAAAATATCGCGAGCGCGTATATGCCATCGTGAGACGAATCCCGCGCGGGCGCGTAATGACCTACGGCCAAATCGCAGAGCTACTCGGCGAGGGCTATACACCGCGGACCGTCGGCTTTTGTATGCACTCGTCACCCGAAGACACACCATGGCATCGCGTGCTCAACGCCCAGGGAAAAACTTCTACGGGCAGGATCGTTCTGCCACACGACAAACAACAACGCATGCTCGAACAGGAAGGCGTCGTGTTCGACAACAACGCGCGCTGCGATCTACAAAAGTTTCTTTATATCCCCAAACCCAGATCACAGAAGCCGAAAGCCGCAAGTCTCTACAAACGTAAATAAGTTTTCTTATGTGCTTTTTGTGCCTTTTTGTGGCTAAAAGGAGATCAGATGAGTGACTCAATGCAACAACGTGTTCCTTACGCTGTCAGCCCGCCGCGCTATTCCGTGTCGCATCAGATGGTGACCACCGCTTTTGAGCTGCCGAATTATCGCGTCGTGCAAAACCTCGGCGTTGTGCGCGGCATCGTCGTGCGCTCACGAAACATCTTCGCCACGATTGGCGCGGGGTTGCAGACGATCGTCGGCGGCAACATCACTGTCTGGACCACCCTCTGCGAACAAACGCGCAACGACGCTTTCGAGATCATGATCCAGCACGCGACCGAGATCGGCGCCAACGCCATCATCGGCGCGCGCTACGACACGACCGAGCTCTCACAAGGCGTCACTGAAGTTCTCGCTTACGGCACTGCCGTCATTGTTGAGCCCGCGAATCCGGGAGAGGGTTATCGTTGATGACCCTCGACGACGTTCCGTTTGCCAAACTGCTTGGTATCGAGGTTGACACGCTCGAGCCGGGCCACGCCGTGCTCTCGATGAAGATGCGCGATGACCTGATGCGAAATGGCGGCATCGCGCACGGCGGCGCAGTCGCGACCCTGATCGACTCCGCGATGGCTTTCGCGATTGTGCAGTCACTCGGTGAAGACGAACACACGGTCACCGTCGATCTCACGATTCACTACTTGCGGCCTCTCAGCCATGGAACCGCGCGTGCGTCAGCGCGAGTCGTGCGTGCTGGAAAGCGAGTGATCACAGTTGCGGCAGAGCTTTTTGACCACAACGACAAGCTCGCCGCGACTGCAATCAGCACGTATCTGCGACTCATTTAAGCCACAGATGACACGGATGCTATTATCCTCACGTGGAAGATCTAAAGAAGTTTGCCCTCTATTTTCGTAAATACAAAGCTCAACTAGTCCTCGGCATCGCCTGCATCTTCGCCAGTGTTACTGCCGGCCTCTTCATTCCACTCATTGTCGGTCAGGCTATTGACGCAAACTGGACGGAAGTTTCCTGGTCAAAACTAACGGTTTCGGCCGGCAAGGTGCTGGCCGCGAGTTTCATCAGCGGTCTCTTTCTGTTCCTGCAACGCCGCATTCTCATCGGCATGTCGCGCAACATCGAGTACGACATACGGCAGGACATATATCGACACCTTGTCCATCAGCCGCTCTCGTTCTTCCAGGAACATCGCACCGGCGATTTGATGGCGCGTGCCACGAACGATCTGTCCGCGGTGAGACAACTCGCCGGACCGACGATCATGTACTCGTTGCAGACGGTGTTTGTCGTTGCGCTCGTGCTGCCGTTGATGCTCATGCTCAACTGGTGGCTCACGCTCCTGCTCTTCGTGACGATGCCGCTCGTTTCGCTAACGGTTAAGTTCTTCGGTCAGCAGGTCCACACACGTTTCGAAAAGATCCAGGACTTCTTCGGACAGATCACGGCCCGCGCCCAGGAAAACTTCAGCGGCGTGCGCGTCGTGCGCGCGTATGCGCAGGAAGAGGCCGAGATGGCCGCCTTCAACAATCTCAACAGGCAGTATGCCGAGCGCAATCTCGGACTCGTGCGCGTTGAAGCGTTGATGCGGCCGCTGATGACGTTTCTGATCGGGTTCGGTTATGTGCTGATTATCTGGGCGGGCGTGCCGCTTGCTGTGCGCGGTGAGATCACGGTCGGTGAGTTTACGATGTTCAATCTTTACCTGACGCGCTTGATCTGGCCTTTGATTGCGCTCGGATACGTCGTGAATCTTTTTCAGCGCGGCACGGCGAGCTTGAAACGACTCAAGGCGATCCTGCGCATCGAGCCGTCGATTGCTGACCGGCCTGGTGTTGTCGAGCAGCCGCCGATACAGGGAAAGATCGAGTTTCGCGATCTGACGTTTCGCTATCATGCGAATGATGAGCCGGTGCTCAAGGATCTGACACTCACGATTCCAGAAGGCCACACTGTTGCCTTCGTCGGTCGCACCGGAAGTGGGAAGTCAACGATCGCGAATCTGATTCCGCGTCTGATTGAAGCGCCTCCGGGCACGGTGTTCATCGATGGTGTCGATATTCGTGATTACCCGCTTGCACAACTGCGCGCGAGTATTGGTTACGTGCCGCAGGAGACGTTTCTGTTCAGCGACTCGGTGAAGGGAAACATCGCGTTCGGAGTCGAGAAGGCGGAGATGGCGGAGGTCGAGTGGGCGGCGGAGATCGCTGGTTTGTCAGAAGACATTTCCTCGTTTCCGGATCGGTTTGACGCGCTTGTGGGTGAGCGCGGGATTACGTTATCGGGCGGTCAGAAGCAGCGCACCGCCATTGCACGCGCGGTGTTGCGTGAGCCGAAGATCCTGATTCTCGACGACGCGTTGTCGTCGGTTGACACGTACACGGAGGAGAAGATTCTCGGCCAGCTTCGCGGCGTGATGCGCGACCGCACGAGCGTGATCATCTCGCATCGTGTCTCGACGGTGCGCGAAGCGGACATGATTTGTGTGCTTGACGAAGGTCGCATCATCGAGCAGGGAACGCACGATGAGTTGTTGGCGTTGGATGGTGAGTATGCTGATCTGCACGAGCGACAGTTACTCGAAGAGGAATTGGCGGCAACATGAGAAAACGGTCCACAGATTTCGCAGATTACACAGACTCGGTTTTAAATACATTCTGCGTAATCTGTGTAATCTGTGGATGATCTAAGTATGTCTGCAGCGGTAAAGCAATATCACGAGGAAGAGGCGATCGGGAAGACCTACGATCTTCAGGTAGCGCGGCGGCTGCTGCGCTATCTCAAGCCCTACCTGCGCCTGTTGGTTGCTGCGCTTGCCTTCACGCTCCTGCTGAACCTGCTCGGCGTGCTGCAGCCCAAGTTCACGGAGTACGCGATCGATTGGTACATCCTGCCGCGCAAGACTGACGGGCTGATGTTGCTCGTCGGCCTGTACCTCGCAGCGCAACTACTGCGTCTGGTCTTCTCCTACTTCCAATCGATCTTCGTCAACACGATCGGACAGTACGTGATGTTCGACATCCGAAAGGAGCTCTACAGCAAGCTCCAGAACCAGGAAGTC